>NYSP01000034.1 GCA_002683115.1 Gammaproteobacteria bacterium | reverse complement strand
AACGACTTTATTTACACTATCTGAACAACTCATATTTCTCCTAAAATATAATTATAAAATTATCTTAACTGCTTCAGCTATGCTTTCAGCACTTTTTGGATAATTTCTTAACCATAATTCAGGTTCAATGATTTCAAGTTCGGAAAGATAAAAATTTTTTTCATTATCCCAAATGATATCCACTCTGCCGTAAAGTGGTTTTGCTTTACATTTTTCAATTGCCATTTCTGCAAACTCAATTTCTTTTTTTGTTGGGACATAATCGTGAACCGTACCGCCAAAATCATCTTGTACTCTAAAATCACCAGGTTTAGCTTTTTTCAAAATTGCATGTGTAAACTTTCCATCTATCACCATAAGTGAGGCTTCGCCGAATTTCTCGATCGTATTTATGAATGGCTGAACAAGCATATCTCTTTGATTCAACAAATCTTTAAATAATTTTTCATTTGAATTAACTGTTTCTTCAAGAATCTTAAAAGTTTTATATGCTGAAGCAGATATTGCTGGCTTTATTACAACATCTTTCCATTGTTGCAATTCTATAATCTCTGCTAAGTTTCTTTTGGAATTCTTTTTAGCAAAATAAGTTGGCACTATTTTTATCCCTTTCTCTGATAGTTCTTTTAAATAGTGTTTATCAATATTCCATTTCACCAAATCATAGGAATTGATTAATTGAGTTTGGTGTCTTACTTCTTCAAGCCATAATAAAAACTCATCAAATCTTTCGAAGTAATCCCAAATTGTACGAAAAACAAGTGATCTTGTTTTGCTCCAGTCATATGAGGGATTATTCCAATAAGTAATATCCACAGTTAAACCCTGATTTTCCAATGCAGATTTCAAAAGCTGCTCTTCAAATAATATATTTTGGATATAAGGGGTGATATTGTCAGGCTTAAAATAAGCCTGACAAGTTAGTAATGTCACATCTGTCATTAAAGGAGCTTGTCTTTAAGGTATTCAAGCTGAAGTGTTGTCATATATGCTGATTGCTTCAGATTTGCAGCAGCTGAATGTCCTCCTTCAATATTTTCATAATAAATAACCTGATGGCCTTGGTCGATCATCTTCTTAGCCATTTTTCTTGCATGACCCGGATGGACACGATCATCCTTAGTTGATGTATAAAAATAAATTTCAGGATATTCTCTCTCAGCAAATACGTTTTGATATGGAGAGTACTTACTAATAAAACTCCACTCATCTGGATTATCAGGATCTCCATATTCATCGACCCAAGATGCACCAGCAAGCAGTTTGTCATACCTATACATATCTAGTAATGGAACAGCACAAATAACTGCATTAAAAAGATCTGGTCTTTGAGTTACTACGGCGCCAACCAATAAGCCGCCATTAGAACCGCCTCTTATACCCAAATGTTTGCTGGATGTAATTTTGTTAGCAATAAGAGCCTCACCGACTGCAATAAAATCATCATATGCTCTTTGGCGGTTTTGCTTTAAAGCTGATTGATGCCATTTCGGTCCAAATTCACCACCACCTCTGATATTTGCAATAACATAAACACCACCATTATCTAACCACTGTCTTGCGAAAGAACCAAGATAAGAAGGAGTCAGAGGAATTTGAAACCCTCCATATCCATAAAGAAGAGTTGGATTGCTTGAATTTTTCTCCATTGATACATTTGATACTTGGAAATATGGAATTTGTGTTCCATCAGCTGAAGTAGCATATAGCTGCTCAACTCTATATTTATCTGGATCAAATTTCTCTTTAAGAGATTTTATTTTTATAAAATCCTTATTTGCATCTGAATAATAAAGAGAAGTAGGCTCGGTAAAGCTTTCAGCACTTATAAAAAGGTGCTCATCCCATTCATCTATGGAAGAAATTGAGAGAGCCGCATTACCAAAACTTCTGATTTCACTCTCACTCCAATTAGGTCCAATCTTTTCATAATGTAAAATTTTTCCATTTATATTATCCAAAACATTTACATAGATCTCATTCTTGCCAAGTCTCACACCTTGCATGAATCGTTTTTCAGTTGGGGCAAAAATAAGCTCGATGGAAGCATCAGATATTTCCTGATTAAGAGCGTCCTCAATGTTTACTGCGACAAGTGATCCTGAGGAATAACCTCTCCAATCTTCGTCAAGACTTACAATAAGTGAGCCTTTAAAAGTTCCATTTACATCCATTTTTAGTGGCAGATCAAGTTTTACAAGCTCTTCATCTTTTAAGAGATAAAGCACTTTGGTAAAAAAAGTAGGTCCTTCAACTATTCCAAAATAATTACCATCTGGTCTGATAGAAGAAAATGGAAAACTAAATATTTTGGTGTAATCACCGTCGAAAATTGGTGCAATCTCATATAAATTTTCACCTCTTGTCCAAAGCTTAACTTGTTTTGGATAGCCTGATTCATTCATTGTGCCCTCTCCGAAATCTGTGGCAATCATTATCTGATTTTCGTTTATCCAACTAGAATATTGTTTTGATTCAACTGTATTAAAACCATCCTCAACAAATACTTTATTAACTAGATCGAATTCCCTTACAACTACGGCATCTTTTCCACCTATAGATAAACTTAGAAGACATCTATCAAAATTTGGAGCAAGGCAGTCAGAACCTTTATAAACCCAATTTTGGTTTTCTTTCTTGGCAAGTTCATCAATATCTAACAAAGTCTCCCATTCAGGATTCTCGGTCTTATAGGACTCAATTGTAGTTCTTCTCCATACTCCTCTTACGTTTTTTTCATCACGCCAAAAGTTATACATCTTGCCACCCTGTACACTGGCATAAGGTATTCTGTCAGTCGACTGATATTCCTCTAATAGTTCTTCATAAGTAGAGGAGAATTCTTCAGATTCTGCATATCTTGCTTCCGTAATTTTATTTTGAGACCTCACCCAGTCGAGGGCATCTGTGCCTTCAACCTCTTCAAGCCAGATATAAGGATCGGACGTGTCTACTATAATTTCTTTATCTGTATTACAGCTCATGATTAAAAATGTTACGCAAATGATTATGATGTATTTTTTCATGTTTGCATTTTAAATGCTTTTAATCGTTTTCCATAATCTAAAAAAAAGTTTTATTATCAGATTATGTCAATAGCATTTATTTCTGACCTTCATCTTGAACCAATAGAAAATAGCAGGCTTAAAACCTTTTATGATTTATTATTAAGGGCTCAAAGTGAGTTCAATTCGCTTTACATCATTGGTGATTTATTTGAATACTGGATTGGTGACGATGATCAGAACCCAATCAATAAAAATATTATTCAAAATATAAAGAGTGCTACTGATAATGGTCTCAATATTTTCCTTATACATGGTAATAGGGATTTCTTACTAGGCTCTAAATTTGAAGAAATGACAGGAATCCAAATTATTGATGATATGACTGTTATTGAAGACGAGTTTTGCAAAATTATGGTTTCACATGGTGATGTTTTTTGTACCGACGATATTGAATATCAGAATTTAAAAAAGACATTGCGGTCTGAACAATGGATTGAGACTTTTCTGTCGAAAACGATTGAAGAGAGAATAGATTTTGCCAACCAGCTCAGATCTCAAAGTGCAGAATCTAGTAGTAACAAGGCGGAAAACATAATGGATGTAAACATGGCCTATGTTAACGAAATCATTGATAAGAACAAAATAGATATCTTGATACATGGCCACACACATAGACCTGCTGTTCATAAACTTGACAGTGGCGCTTCCAGAGCAGTGCTTGGAAGTTGGGAAAATAATGAAGGTTGGATAATTGAATATAAGCAAGGAAACATCGAACTTAAGTCTTTTCCACTTTAATAATTTATTATAAAATACTGTATAAATATACAGTACTTTTATGTTTTCTAATAAAGATTATAAGGATCCTTTTTCTCACAAGAAGCTTAAACACTCAGGCTTTCCAAGCCCTGCTAATGATTATGTAGAGAATCCAATTAATATGAATGAACTTCTTATTAAACGAGCAAGTTCTACATTTTTAATGCGCTTTAAGGGCAATGAAATGATTCTGTCTGGCATAAAGGATAATGCAATATTAATAATAGATAGAAGCTTAAAGCCAGTTAACAGAAATATAATTGTTGCCTCAATTAATGGCGAGTTTCTCTGTAGAAGAATTATTTTTGGATCAAAAAAGTTGCTAATTACTGATTGTTTGAATAACAAAATACTGGATATAGACAAAATAATTAATTTCGATCTACTGGGTGTCGTCACGTCTTCAATAAATAATTACTAATGTTCGCCTTAATTGACTGCAATAGTTTCTATGCTTCATGCGAAAAAATATTTAGACCAGATCTAAAAAATAGACCTGTAGTTGTATTAAGTAATAACGATGGATGTGTCATTGCTCGATCTACTGAAGCAAAAAAAATGGGAGTAAGTATGACTCAGCCCTGGTATCAAGTGAAAGATGATTACCTATCTAATGGGGGAATAGTATTCTCATCAAATTATGAATTCTATGCAGATATATCTAACAGGGTAATGAATGTTCTAACTGAACTTTGTCCAGAGATTGACATATATAGCATAGATGAAGCTTTCTTGGATTTAAGATCATTTAAAAAAAATATAGATTTAGTGAGCTTTGCTTATGAATGCAGAAGAAAAATTAAAGAATGGATAGGTATACCAGTAAGTATAGGCATAGCGCCCACTAAGACATTAGCAAAGTTAGCTAATAAAGTTGCCAAAGATGATCCTAGGTTTGATGGTGTGGTTATTCTTTCTGAGCCGAGAATAATAAGACATTTCTTAAAATCTATGCCAGTGGATAAAATCTGGGGAGTAGGAAGAAGGCTAACAGCAAGACTTTCTGAGATCGGAATAAAAACAGCTTTTGACCTTAGTCAAATAAATCCAAGACTAATAGGTGAGAATTTTAATGTTGTATTGGAAAGAACTGTTAGGGAGCTTAAAGGCCAATCATGCATAACCTTGCATGATTTTATGGAGCCTAAGAAACAGATAATGGTAAGCAGAAGTTTTGGTAAAGGAGTAAGAGCTAAGAATATTTTAAGTGAGGCAATAAGCTTTCATGCAAGTAGGGCCTCTGAAAAACTAAGATACGAACATCAAAAATGTAGATTAATGACAGTCTTTATAAGATCAAATAGATTTAATACTAGAATTAAACAAATTTACGCATCGAGATCTCTTGAGATGATTCATCCAACCGATGATACTCGTGTAATCATAAAAAATGCCAACCGCATACTAGACTTGATTTTTATGGAAGGCTATCAATACTCAAAAGCAGGAATATTGCTAAGTGATTTTACTGATAGTTTTGGCTACCAGATGTCTTTATTTGATAGAAGAAAATGTGACAAAACTTCTTCAAAACTGATGAAGACTGTTGATTACATTAATCTAATGGAAATTGCCAAAATTGGTTTCGGTAATCAAGGCTATAGGAATACATGGAAAATGAAAAGAGAAATTAAATCTAAGAGGTATACAACAAAGATCTCCGAGATACCTTTGGTTAAGTGAAGAAGCTTGGCTGGATATACCTTTGGTAGTGAGCTTCAGATAAATCATAAAATTCATTATTGATGTCATCCTTTAGCTGATCGAGAGGCACTGAGTCGAAATCTTTCTTCAAGCAAATGCCAAACTCAGACAAATTGATATTTTCAGCACTGGTATTTCTAAATAAGTCAAAAATCCAACAAATTGGGTCTAAATCTTGATTAAATCTAATTCTTGCTTCTTTTAAAGCTGTCTTAAGCTTTTCAGCATCTGTAATCTTAAATTTATCCTGTAGAACAGTGATTTTAAACTTCTCAAGACGCCTATTAACTATATTTTTTTCAGAATCAGAATATTTAATCCAGGATGTGATTTCTTCCCTATATCTTCTACAGCCTCGGCATGTATCGTCACCATAAGTAGTAGAACATATACCTATACAAGGCGTTCTCTTGATTAGTTTGTCTGTCATTAGAGTTTTGCTTTCTTTATATTTAGTGTACTTAGATGTAAANTCTAGATCAAATTTTTAGGTTATGTTGGAAGGGNATTACAAAGATAAGGCAGAAAGAGAGAAAGAAGGCCTTCCACCATTACCATTAAGCGCAGAACAAGTGCAATCAATNGCNGAAGCTTTTGAAAATGGTAATGGTAATGAAGAACTTCTATCTTTGCTTGAAAATGAAGTTCCACCTGGTGTGGATGAAGCAGCTTATGTCAAAGCCGCCTTTCTAAAAGATATTGCTTTNGAAAAAACTACCACNGATCTAATTTCACCTGAAAAATCAATNCAACTTCTTGGAACAATGCTNGGTGGCTATTCTGTAGAAGCGCTTGTTGAAATTTTAAAAGAAAAATCACAAGAATTCGGACCAGTGATTGCAGCTGCGTTAAAAGAAACAATTCTTGTATATGACTCTTTCAATGAGATATTTGATATCAGCAATGAAAATCAATATGCAAAAGAAATCATAGACTCTTGGGCAGAAGCAGAATGGTTCTTAAACAGGCCTGAGGTTGGTGAAGCAATAAATCTTACTGTTTATAAAGTAAGTGGAGAAACAAATACTGATGATTTTTCACCTGCAAAAGAAGCATGGTCAAGACCTGATATTCCTCTTCATGCTCAAGCATTTCTTAAATTTTCAGAAAATATAAAGGAGCCCTTAAAAAAATTAGATGAACTCAAAAANGATGATGCAAAACTTGTTTTTGTTGGCGATGTTGTGGGTACAGGTTCATCAAGAAAATCAGCNGCAAACTCTGTTCTCTGGCANATGGGTGATGAAATACCTTTTGTGCCCGCAAAAAAAACTGGTGGTTTCTGTTTTGGAAATAAAATTGCTCCCATTTTCTACAACACATTACAGGANTCAGGTGCTTTTCCAATTGAATTAGATGTTGACTCTTTAACTCATGGGAAAAAAATTATTCTTAAACCTTATGAAGGACAAATCTTAGATGCTGAAACTAAAAAAGTTTTGAGCTCTTTTGAACTGAAAAGTAAAGTTCTTTTTGATGAAGTGAGAGCAGGAGGAAGAATTAATTTAATCATTGGCAGACAATTAACCGATAAAACAAGAGAAAAACTTGGTCTTGAGCCATCTAACGTATTTCAGAGGTATGGAGAAAATGAAAAATCTGAAAAAGGTTANACGCTTGCCCAAAAAATGGTTGGTAGAGCTTGTGGGATGAAAGGTGTGAGAGCAGGACAATACTGTGAACCTAGAATGACTACAGTGGGTTCTCAGGATACAACTGGACCAATGACAAGAGATGAGTTGAAAGAGTTGGCATGTCTAGGATTTTCATCTGATTTAGTAATGCAGTCTTTCTGTCATACTGCAGCATATCCAAAGCCAGTTGATGAAGTTACACACAGAACNCTACCAGATTTCTTTATTAATCGTGGGGGNGTTTCGCTTCGTCCAGGTGATGGAATAATACACTCATGGCTCAATAGAATGCTTCTGCCAGATACTGTAGGAACCGGAGGTGATAGTCATACAAGGTTTCCAATTGGAATTAGTTTTCCGGCTGGTTCAGGTATGGTAGCTTTTGCCGCAACCCTTGGTGTAATGCCGTTAGANATGCCAGAAAGTGTGCTTGTAAGATTCTCTGGTAATTTAAAACCAGGTATAACGATAAGAGATCTCGTTCATGCAATTCCTTACTACGCAATGAAACAAGGTTTATTAACTCTTGATAAGAAAAATAAAAAGAATATCTTTTCTGGAAGATGTCTTGAAATCGAAGGTTTACCTGATCTGAAAATTGAACAAGCATTCGAGTTATCAGATGCGTCTGCTGAAAGATCAGCGTCAGGTTGCACTGTTAAATTAAATAAAGAGCCAGTTATTGAGTATTTAAATTCAAATATAACTCTACTTAGATGGATGATTTCAGATGGTTATCATGATCCAAAAACACTCGAAAGAAGAGCAAGGGAAATGGAAAAATGGATAGAAAATCCAGAATTAATGGAGGCTGATAGTGATGCTGAATATGCAGCAATAATTGAAATACCTTTAGAAGAAGTCACGGAACCTTTACTATGCTGCCCTAATGATCCTGATGACGTTAAGGTTCTCTCAGAAGTTGCTGGAGATCAAGTTCAAGAAACATTTATTGGGTCATGTATGACAAATATCGGTCATTTCAGAGCTGCTGGAAAACTTCTTGAAAAATATGGTGAATCAAAATCAAGATTATGGGTTGTACCTCCTACAAGGATGGATGAATATCAATTAAAAGAGGAAGGTTATTACGATATTTATTCAAATTCTAATGCGCGTGTTGAGATACCAGGTTGTTCATTATGCATGGGCAACCAAGCAAGAGCTGAGGATAATACCACTATGGTTTCAACATCGACTAGAAACTTCCCCAACAGAATGGGAGATGGATGCAATGTTTACCTTGCTTCTTCTGAAGTCACTGCTATTTCATCATTGCTAGGCAAAATACCAACACTTGAAGAGTATCAAGAGTATATGGTTGATTTAAATACAATGTCTGATGAAGTTTTTAGATATATGAACTTCAATGAAATAGAACAATATCTCAAGAAAGTTAGAAATATGGATATATCGCATATTGATATTGAAGAAATAAATCAGTAGATTTAGCCTCTTGTTTCTTCGAGCTCTTCTAAATACTCTTGACTAATGTTTGTTGGATAGTTGCCATCAAATATTGATTTTTCAACAGCCCTTAAATCAGGATTCAATTCAAGTACCGAATCCTCTAAATCACTGAGAGACTGATAAACAAGATTGTCACAACCTAGAAATTCTTTAATTTCGTTATTACTTTTATTGCTTGCAATAAGGTCTTTTTTTGCTGCCATATCTATCCCATAAACGTTAGGAAAACATACTTCAGCAGCAGCTGAAGCCACCGATACTTTTGATGCCCCAGCTTTATAGCACATTGCTACAATTTCTTTCATAGTTGTTCCTCTTACAATCGAGTCATCCACGAGTAATACTTTTTTGCCCTTAAATTCATCATAAATTGGATTAAGTTTTCTTCTGACTGAAGCTCTTCGAAGTTCTTGTTCTGGCATTATGAAGGTTCGACCTACAAATCTATTTTTTACAAAGCCATAAACAAGCTCTTTATCAAGGATTTGAGCAACTCTTGTTCCACTTGTTATAGAGCTTTCTGGGATGGGTATAACTACATCAATGTCTTCGCTTGGAATTTCTTGCATGATCTTTGAAGCCAGTTTTTCACCCATTTTTTGTCTTGCTTGATAAACACTTACCCCATCAATTACTGAATCTGGTCTTGCGAAATAGACATATTCAAATAAGCATGGCATAAGTGAGATATCTTCAGCACAAATTCTTGAATAAATATCACCTTCAAAAGAAATGAAAACTGCTTCACCTGGCATAATATCTCTTTCTAATTCATAACTTGAAGATGCAAAAGCTGCACTTTCCGAAGAAACCATATATTCTTTATTTCCATCATTGTTGACTCTTGAACCAAGAGAAAGAGGCCTAATACCAAATTTATCTCGAAACGCTAAAAGACCATAATCTGTAATAATTGATACAACATTTATACTCCCCTCACATCTTTTAAAAGTGCTTTCAACTGCATCAAAGAAAGTATCTGGGCTTGGTTCATTTTCTCCTCTTTTAGATATTTCATGCGCAAGTATGTTAAGCAAGACCTCAGAATCTGAATCTGTTGAAATATGCCTAAGATCACTATGGAAGAGTTCAGATGAGAGCTCTTTTGTATTTGATAGATTGCCATTATGAGCAAGTGATATGCCATAAGGCGAATTTACATACATTGGCTGAGCATATTCTTTAGAGTTTCCTCCAGCTGTTGGATACCGCACATGCCCAATACCATAACTGCCTTTTAGTCTTTCAAAATGTTGTTGGTTAAAGACTTCATTGACAAGACCTTTAGATTTTCTAGAGTTTAGTTTACCGTTATCGCAAATAGTCATACCAGCAGCATCCTGCCCTCTATGTTGAAGCATGATTAATGAATCATATAGCTCTGTAAAACAGCTATCTTTTTGGACTATACCGACAATGCCACACATTAACTTAATAAATATATGAAAATATTCTCAAAGTAAGACAATATGATATTAACAACAAATGAGTTTTTAACCAGTGATGCATCCGTAAAATTCGGAAAAAGTTGCAGAATAAAGAAAATCAGTAACAAAAATCTAATCACCGCTATCACACAGCCAATTATGATATTCATTACTCCTTTGAATTTAGGTATATATAAGCCAGTAAAAAAATTTACAAAAGGCAAACCTGCGCAAGCAAATAGACCTATAAAGACGTTGTAAATTGATTGAGCATAATCAAGGCCCTGGTCTTCAAAAAAATCATAAACGGTTTTTAAGTTGTTAAGAATGATGTAGCTATAAGTGAATAGAATTGTGATAAAAACTAATTCTTTAAGAAAACCATTATTTTTTACTCTGAAGAAGAGCAAAATTATGCCTGTGAGTAAAAGCAAATCAAGGATACTAAAAGTTAAATTTCCCATTTCTGAATATTATCTGTTTCAAAATTATAAGTCTCTTTAAAAAACTCACTTACAAGCTCTAATTGAGATCTATCAATATATGGACCGATATAAAGATTGTTGTTTTTTCTCAAAGAAATAAACCCGTTCTTCAAAAGTTCATTTTCCACTTCATCAATCAAGACTGGTATTTCAGCTACAGGAATTATAAGAACCCAAGTTATGGGTGTACCATCGTAATTTATATTTATATTATTTGATGACTCTTTAAAGCTTGACTGGTTAAATGTTTCTTCAAGCTGCTGTCTTTCTGATTCAAGCAACTCAACCCTTTCAACATAATCATCCATACTCAAAGTAGATTCTTCTGAATTTATAAAGTTAAAAACGTTATAGCTAATATAGAGTGTGTATATAATTGTAAGAATTATAACTATACCTAGAAGGTATTTGACTATTTCTCTCATTTACTGAAGCATTGTGAGAATTTTATCGACAAATTCTCTGAAATTTTTTCTGTCAATTATTTTATCTACAAAACCATTTTGTAATTGTTTTTCTGCGGTTTGAAAATCTTTTGGCAAGTCTTCTTTTACAGTATCCTGAATAACCCTTTTACCTGAGAAGCCTATCCTTGCTTTTGGTTCAGCTAAAATTAGATCACCTAGCATTGCTAGACTTGCAGTTACTCCTCCGTAACATGGATCAACAAGTACGGATAGGAATGGTATTTTTTTATTTTTTAACCTTTTTACAGCTGCAGCTGTTTTGCCCATCTGGAACAGTGAAATCATTGATTCTTGCATCCTTGCACCACCACTTGTTGAGAAAACTATTAATGGACTCCCATGCTCAACAGCATAATCAACTGCTTTGCCAAATCTTTTGCCAACTACAGCTCCCATTGAGCCACCTAAAAAATCGAATTCAAATATTGCAACAACAACATCTCTGCCTTTAATTTTTCCTGTGCCAATTGATAGCGCTTCATCTGAATCAGTTTTAGTTTGAGCTTCTTGGAATCTATCTTTATATTTTTTTGTATCTTTAAATTTTAAGTAATCGTTAAACTTTTCAGGCTCATTAAGATCACTATAAGTATTTTCATCGAATGTTATCTCAATTCTTTCTTGAACGTTAATCTTGAAATGGTGAGTGCATTTTGAACAAACGTAAGAGTTTTTCTTTAGCTCAGGTATATAAAGTATAGATCCGCACTTATCACAAGACTTCCACAAACCCTCTGGTATTTTGCTTTCTTTTTCTATCCCAAACGTTTCAGAAATATTTTTCTTCATTGTTGGAATAAAGTCTTTAATCCAATTCATCCACTAAGTCCTTTTTGTTATATTCAAGCTCATTATACTCCGGTCCAACAAAATATAAGCCATGAGGACTAATTGTTTTTCCAGCCCTCTTTCTATCACAGCTTTTAATAATATCTCCAAATTCTTTTATAGTAAGTTCTTCTCTGCCAACCTTAATGAGTGTACCCATAATTATTCTGACCATATTCAGCATAAAAGCGTTCCCCTTTATCCTAAAAAAAATGAATTCGCCCTTTTTAGAGATTGAAGTAGAAAAAATTTCTCTCACTGGTGATTTAGATTGGCAACTGGATGCTCTGAATGCTGAGAAATCTTTTTCGCCTACCAGTTTTTGAGCAGCCTTATGCATTTTTTCATGATTTAAGTCTGATCTTATCCATAAACAATTATTTGCTCCTATAGCAGCAGGTGTTAGAGAGTTTTTAATTACGTAGGTGTAAGATCTATTTATGGCATCGAAACGAGCATGATAATTATTTCTTACTGCGAAAATACCCTTGATTACAATATCTTCTGGCAAAAATGTATTTGCGCCCTTGATCCAAGAATCTTCTTTTCTTTTTGATTTAGTATCAAAGTGAACTATTTGGCTTATTGCATGAACGCCACTATCAGTTCTACCAGCGCATGTTACATGAATTCTGTGGTTAGCAACTTTTGAAAATGATTTTTCTAGAAAATGTTGTATTGTTTTTTTCGTGCCTGTTTGCTTCTGAAAACCACAATACTTGCTTCCATCATATTCAACTTGTGCGAAATATCTTTGCATGCTAAAACTTTTTTTTCAGTTTATTTATTTCCCTTAATTCTTTTTTTGAAAGATTTTCTTTTTTCAATTTATTTAAAATTTTCTCAGCTAATGCTTTTTTTCCCATGCTTACATAAGCATAAGCAAGATCAATTTTTTGTAGGTTTGAGTTAGAACTTATTTCTCCTTTATTGTCTGTTCCTTGTGGCAAAAGATCGTCATTAATAGTGCTTTTAGGTTTAACAATTTCGAATAATAGACCAGTAAAAAAAATTACCGATATGAAGAAAATAATGTAAATTTCCGCATCAGTCAGAACAATATTAAATTTTTCTTGGATAAAAATTGAGGGCTGGAATATTATTTCCTCCAGTGTCTGGTATTGATTAATCAAATTTTCTTGATACATCGAAGCATTGTCCTCTATCTAAAAGTATTTGATCTAAGATGCATATAGAAGTCATAGCTTCAAGAATAGGAGCTGCCCTTAAACCAACACAAGGATCGTGTCTTCCTTTAATTTCTAACTCAACTTCATTATTTTCAGTGTCAATAGTAGAAGTTTTTTGGGATATGCTTGAAGTAGGCTTAAGTGATGCATAAAGGTTTATCTCATCTCCATTTGAAATGCCTCCCAGAATTCCTCCTGAATTATTTGAATTGAAACCATCTTTTGTAATCAAGTCCCTATTCTCAGAACCTTTCATTGATGCAACTTTGGCACCCATGCCTATTTCTACTGCTTTTACTGCATTAACACTCATTAATGCTTTTGCTAGCTCAGCATCAAGTTTAGAAAAGACAGGTGAACCAATTCCTGCTGGCATACCTGCAATATTAATTAGAATTCTAGCTCCTATAGAATCTTGGTTCTTGATAAGTGTTTTAAAGAATTCTTCTAACTCAAAAACTTTTGAATCATCTAAAAAATTGAACTCATTTTTCTCTGTATCAAAGTTTATATTTTCAGCTTCTATTTTACCTACTTGAACTACTCCACTTTTCACATCTATATTCATGGAATTCAAAACTTGTTTCGCAATTGCACCGCCTGCAACCCTCATTGCCGTTTCGCGTGCACTCGCTCGTCCACCGCCCCTATAATCTCTGATCCCATATTTTTCTTGGTAAGTAATATCAGCATGTCCGGGTCTGAATTTATTTTTAATGTTTTCGTAATCTTTTGATTTTTGGTCAATATTTTTGATTAACAACCCAATTGGGGTACCTGTTGTCTTGCCTTCAAATACTCCAGACAAAATTTCAATTTCGTCTTCCTCTTTTCTCTGTGTGACAAATTTAGACTGGCCAGGCTTTCTTTTATCCAACTCCTTTTGAATGATTTCTTCATTTATCTCAATATTAGGAGGACAACCATCAACTACAGCACCTAAAGCCACACCATGGCTCTCACCAAATGTGGTGATCTTAAAAATTGTTCCAAAAGTATTTCCTGACATATTATTTATAAATATTATTAATCAGATCGTATATGTTAATAGAATCTAGATCTTTTTCATCATAAAATTCTATAAGATTTGCTTTATCTCTATCGTGAATTTTTAATCCATCAAGAAATTTATCTCTAAGGTATTTTTTTGATTCGTCTCTTCTGTTCCTATGGCCGAGTGGATAAATTACCTCTTCTTCAAATATTTCACCAGACTGCATTTCTACAGTGACTTTATTTGGTATAGCCCTGTCATTCAAATCGTAGTACATCTCAGTATAATTTGGGTTTTCTTTCGTTGTCATCAGCTCTCTTAGCATATCTATGTTTCTGTCATCTGCAGCAGAATCCTTATACGAATTTGAATCTAAAGAACCATTGATGAGACAGAATGAAACAATATATTCTATGCAATGATCTCTGTCAGCATAGTTTGTGAGCGGCCCTTTTTTTGAAATAATTCTTATACCAGGTTCTTGAGTCTGAATTTGAATATTTTTGATATCTTTTATTCGATCTTTTAGTTTTTCAGAAATTTTTATTGCAGCTTCTGCCGCAGTTTGAGCGTGAAACTCAGCAGGAAAAGAAACTTTGTACAAAATATTATCCATTACATAAGAATCGAGTTCTCGCTCAAGTTGTAAGGGTGACTTTAATAAAACCTCATTAAAGCCCCAGCTAGTTGCTGAAATAGCTGTAGGATAATTCTCGTTGCTTACCTCGCTAATAAAGATTTGTTTGAGTGCCTTAGCAGCTGCATCACCAGCCGCCCAACTTTTCCTTGCTCCAGTATTAGGAAAGTGCCTATAAGTTCTCAAACTTTGTCCATCGAGAAAAGCGTTGCTTAATGCAGCTTGGGTCTGCTCTTTGGTTTGACCAAGCATTTTTGATCCTACGGCAGTTGAGGCAATTTTAACGAATGCAACATGATCTAAACCAACTGAATTGAGACTATTTTCTATAGCTAAGCAGCCTTGAATCTCATGAGCCATTATCATGAAATTTAACACTTCTTTAAAAGTTAAATCTTTTTCCTTATTTATTTTTAGGTGATCGATTAAAGCAAGAATGATAGCTAAATTATCTGATGGGTGTCCCCATTCTTTTGCTAGCCATGTATCGTTAAAATCTAACCACCTAATGAATAAGCCATTAAGAAAAGTTGCTTCTATAGCGTTTGTTTTGACATTTGTACCAAGTACACGAATGTTTCCTGTTGAATATTTAATATGATCAAGCTCTATAAATTTTTTTGCATTTTCATGTTCAAGTGCCATGAATCCACATGCAATGCTGTCAAAAAAACAGGTCTTAGCTTCATTTAAAGATTCGTCTGATGACGAATAGCCATGCACATAATCAGAAATTTTTTTTATTACAGGGTCGTAGTTAGTCATTATCTGGACTTGATATCGACCCAGCTTCGGTCTTCAGGTCCAATATAATCTGCACTAGGTCTTATAATTCTGTTATTGCCTCTTTGTTCATAGGCATGTGCTGACCAGCCGATGATTCGAGCAATTGCAAATAAAGGTGTGAATAGCTTTGTAGGTATACCCATATAATGGTAAGCAGGTGCATGGAAAAAATCTGTATTTGGAAATAGCCCTTTCTTTTCTTTTAAGTGGGCTTCCATAACAACAGCAGCATCATGAAGGATTTTATCTTTATGATCCATACTTAATTTTTCAGAATAAGATTTAATTATGTCGCTTCTTGGATCTTTAACTGAATAAACGGCGTGCCCAAAACCCATAATTTTTTCTTTGTTTTCCAGCTTATTATCAATAAAGCTTTTCACATCATCTACAGAATCTATCTCCTCTAACATTTTCATTGCCTCTTCATTAGCTCCACCATGTAAAGGACCTCTTAAACTTCCAACTGCTGCCGTTAAACAAGAATGTAGATCAGATAGTGTCGAAGCACATACCCTGCCTGTAAATGTTGAAGCGTTAAACTCATGCTCTGCATATAAAGTTAGAGATACATCGAGTGTTTTCTTGTGCAGTTCAGGAATCTCTTCTTGTCTGAGCAATTTAAGAAAATGTGCTGCAACAGAAACTTCATTTGATTCTAGATCTACTCTTATTCCTTCATGAGAATACTTAAACCAATAAACAATAGCAGTTGTAGCAACGCCCAATAATCTTTTGGTAACAGCTAGCTGATCATCAAAGGTTTTCTCTGGTTCAATCACACCCATGTAAGAAATTATTGTTCTTATCACTTCCATTGGGTGGGCATCTGCTGGGATAGATTCAACTACATTTACAAGACTTTTTGGCATTTCTCTTACACCTGCAAGTTCTGTCTCAAAAGCTACAAGTTCACTCTCACTTGGCAATTTTCCCATAAGTAAAAGAAAGGCAACTTCTTCAAAGGAAGCGTGCTCAGCGAGATCTTCTATTGAATAGCCTAAGTATCTTAAGCTTCCTTCTTGCTCAACGGTTGAAAGTGAGGTTTGTCCTGCTGATTGTCCTCGTAATCCTGCACCTTGTAATTTTTTCATGTCTTAATTTCGTAAAAGTTAATACCTCTTTTTATAATTTCTCTACCTTGAGATTTTCGCCACCTATTTGTATCTCTAAGACTATAAACACACCCACAATATTCCTGTTTATAGAATTTTTCTTGTTTTGAAATCTCTAACATTCTTGAAGATCCACCTTGCTTGCGCCAGTTGAAATCCCAGAATTCCAAATCATTATAACGATTTGCAGCTTTTAAACCAGATGTATTAATCTGATTTAAGTCCTTCCATCTTGATATTCCAAGTGTTGTTGCAAAAGTGTCAAATCCATTTTCATGAGCATAAAGTGCTGATCTTTCAAACCTCATATCAAAACACACTGTACATCTCTCACCCCTTTCTGGAGCATCTTCAAGCCCTTTTATTCTCTCGAACCAGTTATCTTTATCATAATCTGCATCAATGAAATCAAAACCGAGTTTTTCTGCAAAACGGATGTTTTCATTCTTTCTGATTTCATATTCTTGCACTGGATGAATATTTGGATTATAGAAATAAATAGTTGTATCAATCTGTGATGCAGCAACCGCTTCCATAATCTCTCCGGCACAAGGGGCACAGCAACTATGCAAAAGTAATTTTTTTCCATTCTTTGGGAGCGTTAAGGTTGGACGATCGAACTTGTCGAGGGAGAAATTATTCATCAATAAGGTGTAGTTTTAAATCATTATAACTTTCAAAATTCATAATATCAGGTCTTGATTTGATGACTTCAGCAGAAGCAAAAATAAATGCTCCATCTGCTTGATCTATCATCTGTATATCATTATAGGAATCACCAATGCAGAAACATTCATAGTTCATGGATTGAAATCCCATGATCACTTTCTTCTTTGGGTCTTGTTGTCTCTTCACATAGCCAGTTATGAAATCATCATCAATGATTAATTTGTGGCAAAGTATTGGATAATTGCCTAATTTTGACACCAGTGGTATGCACAAATCGTAAAATGTATCGGAGACTATAACTATTTGATATTCATGCTTTAAAGACTCTAGGAATTTCTTTGCTCCATCATAAGGTTCTATATTTTTTACAAAAGACTTTATTTTTTGAACGCTTACTTTGTTTTTTGATAAAGCTTTCATCCTCATTTGCATTAACTCATCAAAATCTGGGATGTCTCGAGTTGTTAAATTTAATTCTTTAATATTGAATTCAATACCAATTTCTTGCCAAATTTCTGGCCCCAAAGTTCCTTCTAGATCAGTACAAAGTATTTTCATTCTTCGTTGTTTATACCATATGGTACATGCCCAGTTGAAACATGGCTTGTAGTTTCCATACAGTTTTCTGATAAATCATCAAAAAAGATATCTGCTGAAAAACCCTTTAAAAATTTTCCTTTAGCTAAGCCTCCAAGAAAAAAAGTTTCATCAATCCTGATATTTTCTTTACGTAAAGTATTAATTACTCTTTTATGAGCAGGCGCAGCTCTTGCTGTAACTAAAGCTATCCGAATTGGGCATTTTTTAACAGTATATTTTGATTGAATCTCATTAAGTTTCTTTAAAAAACTATTAAAAGGACCAGGATTCATTAACTTTTTTGAAGCTCCTTCTTCTTTCAAATAAGTTTTTAATCCTTTTTTCTTGAAAGTAATTTCAGACTCATCCGAAAAAATAACTGCATCCGCATCAAATCCAATTCTCAGTTGCTTGCTATCGGATGGTTTGTATTTATCCGTAATGATATGAGCAGCTGCAATATTATTCTTAATTGCTTTTTTTACATCTTTGATATCTGCAGATAGAAATAAATCAATATCGAGCGCATCTACATACGGGAATGGACTTTCTCCTCCTGAAAATACAGCTCTAGTTATATTTAAATTATTTTTTTCAATGGAATTAAAAATTCTTAAACCTGTATCAGAGCTATTCCTTGAAAGCAGAATAACTTCCACAATCTGCTCGTTTTTTTTATTCATCTTGAGAAGCTTTTCAACTAGATCGAAAGCTACGCCTCGATCAAGGACTTTATTTTCATTCTTTTTTTGATATTCAGCATATTCATCAATGCCTTTTTTTTTGAAAATGGCATGGCTATCTTTTAGATCAAAAAGAGCTCTAGAACTTATCCCTATTTTTAAAATTGACATTATATTTGTATTTTTCTCATATTACTGTATATAATTACAGTATGTTAAACCTTACTTCACAACAGATCAAAGTCTTTGATGTTATCAAAGAATCTGTTCAGAACAATGGTTATCCACCAACAAGAGCAGAAATCGCAAAAATTCTTGATTTTAAATCTGTTAATGCTGCTGAATCACACATTAAAGCACTTGTTAAGAAAGGTGTAATAGAAAAAGTTCCTGGCTCATCTAGAGGCATTAAATTAGTTGAAGAGGCTTCGGGAATTCCTTTAATTGGTTCTGTTGCTGCTGGCACCCCAATCTTAGCATTTGAAAATGTAGAGAAAACCATTCACTCAAACCCCTTAACTAAATCAGTTGATTTCTTTTTACGAGTTCAGGGTGACAGTATGATGGATGCTGGAATACTTAATGATGACTTAGTAGGTGTACGCAAAATAAGGAATCCTGAGAATGGTGAAATAGTTGTTGCAAGGATTGGTGACGACGTAACACTTAAAAGATTTAAAAAAGATAGCTCAGGCATTCGCTTGATTGCAGAAAATACAAATTATTCTGATATAAAAATAGATGATAGCTCTGAATTCAGTATTGAAGGTAAGGCTGTTGGAATTATTAGAGACAAAATCTAACTCTTAGTGAACTACTCTGTCCTCTAAATCTTTCTTAAGAATTGAATCAATTACGTCATCGTCTAAGGCGTCCATATCAATGTCGCTATTTAATGTTTCTATTCCTGATTTAATCATTTCTTTGGCTACGTCAAACTCCATTCCATTTAACAGGGTTTTAACTTCTGATGAAAATTCAATTTTTACGAGTGGGGCTTCTTTTTGATCTGATCTTCTCAGCACTACAACACCCTCAGAAATTTCAACTAACTCTAAATATTTAGACATAATTTTATATTAGGTACTTTTAAAAATTATTAAAGGGTTTTTATTAATCTCTTTGCATTTCTTTCCATGCACCGCCATCAAATACATAGAACAACTTCTTTTTCTTCCCTTTTGCTTCAGAAGAAAGGATATGGCTTCCATCTTTTCTGTTAAATCTTACAACAAGAGAGTCCCCATCTTGATCTTTCTCTGGTGCATTTGAAAAAATTTGATACTTTTCAGGCATTTGTTTAATGACTGGTTTAATTTCACCGATAAAAGGTGCTCGAGTTTCTCTATTCTTTGGAAATTGAGAGGCAGCTAGAAAAAGTCCTTTTAAGCTATCTCTTAATAAATATATGTCATCGCACTTTTCACATTTAAGGTCTGACATTGTTATTGGGTCCATGAATACAGGTTTTAATTTCCCATTTTTCATAAGTTGTCGTGTTGCTTTGCAATTTTCTGATTGACACGCAAAATACTTTCCAAACCTACCAAGCTTTAGCTCCATTTTTGATTCACATTTATGACAGTCGATTAGCTCCTCTTCTCCATTTTTCGGCTTGATAAAATCACCTGTAACAAGTTTTGTGCCACTGCAAATTGGCGAACTCGCGCAGATTTGAAGCTTTCTTGTCTCGTCAATAACATATCCGTCCATTGTTGATCCACAAGTTCCACACTTTTCTTTGTTAAATATACTCTCAGCTTCCTTNTCATCGTTATCAGTAAANAGCTCATCAGAAAGGAGTGAATTCGTGTGTTTNCACTGNTTATCACCTTCTTCNAGATAGCCCTCACAACCTAGAAANTGACCATTTTGATTTGTTCTTAAATGCATTTTTCTGCCCACACTGCAAGAAGTNCAATCTACCTCTGTAAGAATAGGAGCATTTCTTTCCATCTGTTCAGTTGCTTGTTTTTTTGCATTTTCAAATTCTGTGTAAAATTCTTCCAATAATTTTTTCCAACTTTCTTTTCCTTCAGCAACGTTATCGAGGCTTTTCTCCATTTCAGCAGTAAAACCATAATCCATTATATTTTCAAAAGATTTTTGCAATCTATCNGAAATTAAATTTGCAATCTTGGTTGCATATAACCTTTTGCTTTCACTTTTTACATAACCTCTATCNTGAATGTTCGTGATAATCTCTTGATATGTAGATGGACGTCCAATGCCCCTCTTCTCAAGCTCTTTAACCAAGCTAGCTTCAGAATATCTTGAAGGGGGTTTTGTNAAATGTTGAGATTTATTTACTTCTTCAATATTTTTCATTAATCCAACAGCAAGGCTCTCAAGATCATAATCAACATACCCACTATTCTTTCCNGGAGGCATAACTTTATAAAAACCGTCGAAACTGATGCTGCTCACAGATGTATCAAACNTATAATTTCCACTTTTAGCTTTAATACTATTCACGACAATNTCTGGCTGAGGCATTTGTGAAGCAACAAATCTTGACCAAATTAACTTGTAAAGCTTTTTATGATCTTGACTCAATGAGAGTTCTTCAGCTTTAAAAGTTACATCTGTTGGACGAATTGCCTCATGAGCCTCCTGAGAGTTTGAGGCTTTTGAAGCAAAGTTTTTTGGAGCACTGTAGGCCTCACCATAATTATCTAGTAAGAACTGCTTACAGTTATTTTGTGCCAACACACTTATTGAAGGAGAGTCAGTTCGCATATATGAGATGTAACCTCCTGTATATAAATCCTGAGCTAGTTTCATTGTCTTAGAAAGACTAAAACCAAGCATAGAACTGGAAGTCTGTTGTAGTGTTGAAGTAATAAAAGGTGGCTTTACAGGTATTTTTCTTTTTGTCTTTTCATTTTCAATTATTTCTATTTCAGTATCTTTTAAAACTTTTTCTAACTCTTTAGCTTCACTTTCTGAGCCAATTTCTATATTTGATTTTTTGGAATTTAGTTTNAAAGTAATATTTCTTTCTTCGTGTCTAATTACNACTTCTGTTTCCCAATATTCTTTTGGTGAGAATGCTTTAATTGCCCTCTCTCTTTCAACAACAAGTCTCACTGCAACTGATTGAACTCGACCAGCTGATAACTTTCCATAGCTTCCTATCTTTTGCCAGAGCAAGCTTGANAGNTCATACCCCACTATCCTATCGAGAATTCTTCTTGTTTTTTGAGCATCGATTAATCCTTCNTCTAGATTTCCAGGATTTTCAAAAGCTTTTTGAATAGCCCCTTTTGTTATTTCGTTGAATCTTACTCTGCTGTAATTGAATTTCTTTCCAAGTATTTCTTTTAGGTGCCATGCAATGGCTTCACCCTCTCGATCCAAGTCAGTTGCAAGAAAGATATTTTCAACTCCTTTTGCGGATGTCTTAAGATCTTTTACGACTTTTTCTTTCTTTGGATCAATTTCATATTTGATGGACCAATCATCAAGATTAATTGCTTTGCTTCCTTTTGGAAGTCGCCTCACATGTCCNACGCTAGACTTTACAACGAAGTCTTTTCCCAAGTATTTACTAATAGTCTTTGCTTTTGAGGGTGACTCAACTATTACTAGAGATTTGCTTGCCATTTTTTAAAATTCTTTTAACTAGATCTGGTCCTTCATAAATAAGTCCTGTATAAATTTGTACAAGATCTGCGCCTAGATCAATTTTTTCGTTATAAGAATCTACATCATAAACACCGCCAACTGCAACAATAATTTTTTCTTTANATAAATTTGCCTCNACAATTTTTAAGATTTCATTCGATGTTTTTTGGAGCAACCTGCCTGAAACGCCCCCAGCAAGATTATCAATATTTAGTTTCTTTTTAATTGTTAAATTATTTGTAGTATTAGTAACAATTACTCCATCAATTTCACTATCATTTATAACTTNTATCAATTGCTTATATGTTTCAAAGCTTTCATCAGGTGAAAACTTGATGAAAATTCTCGGACGATATTCTAGCTCAGCTCTTCTTGCTAGCAAGGCATCAATAATTTTTTTGAATTCTATAGGATTATGTAGATCTCTCAGTTCTGGTGTATTAGGTGACGAAATATTTATGGTTATAAAGTCGCAGTACTGATAAATTTCATCATAGCAGGTTAAATAATCATTAATTAAATGTTGAAATTTTGTGTCTTTATTTGGGCCAATATTTATTCCAATACATTCATCTCTGGTAATTTCTAACCTTTTTTTAATTATTTCCACTCCATCGTTTGGAAAACCCAAGCTATTGAGCAAGGATTCTTTAGTCTCAATTCTATGTACTCGTGGTTTTGGGTTTCCATACTGTGGTTTTGGTGTGACAGTTCCAATTTCAACAAAACCAAAACCCAAGTTTGAGAATTCTTTAATAAGTTTCCCGTTTTTATCAATGCCAGCAGCTGTGCCTAACCTATTCCTTACTTTCAGGCCTTTTATGTCAAATTTTTTTGCTTCTTTTTTATAAATCCATGAGAACAGTTTTAAGAAGTAGTGGGAAAATTCTTGGCTTAGTTCTGGTGGAAACAGAAAAAGTATTTTTCGAAAAATCTTATAAATTTTTTAAGTCCTTAAAATAATCGAGCAAATCTCCATTTAATTCATCATTAGATAGTCCATAAGCTACATTTGCTTTGACGTATCCAACTTTACTCCCGCAATCAAACCTTTCGCCTTCAAATTCATAACCAATGAAATTATCAATATCTCTTAGAATAGCGTCAGTAATTTGTATTTCATTATTAGCACCTGGAATGTCATTTATGTGATTGAAAATACTNTGATTAAAAAGATATCTGCCNACTACAGCTAAATCCGATGGAGCGTCCTCTAATTTTGGTTTTTCTACAATNCCATTAAGATGACTTATTCTGCCTTCTCTTCTATNAGGAGAAACGACTCCAAATTTAGAAATATCACTTTCNCTTACTTTCTCAAGTGCCAATACTTGTTTATTTGTTTCTTTTGCGCTTTCAACCATTTGCTCTAAAACATTGTCACCATCTGTTTTTATTAAGTCATCAGCAAGTATTACAACAAAGAACTCATCTGGATCGATAAGACCTTTTGCGCAGCCGATAGCATGNCCCAAACCTTTAGGCTCNCCTTGGTCTACCGTAATATANCGTGCGTTAGATCCACCAATTTTATGAATTGATTGAGCAAGTTCTGTTTTGCCTTGAGCAATTAACATTTCATGAAGCATTTCNTTTTCCATAAAATGTTGCTGTATTGANNCTTTGGCNTGATGTGTTATGAANATAAATTCCTCCACACCAATTTTTGCNGCTTCTTCGACTGCATATTGAATTAAAGGCTTATCCACAATGGGCAACATTTCTTTAGGAGTAGCTTTAGTTGCCGGCAAAAACCGAGTACCAAAACCCGCTACAGGAAATACTGCTTTTTTAATAATCATGTCCGTGAATTATACAGAAATTGGTTAATTTGAGCTATTTTCATCTTTGGATAGGCTCCAGTTGAGCTTATCTCTACATGTTTTAAAAAAATCATGATTTTTAGGATGGAGCAATCTAAAATTATGGTTGCTTTTTGTTACCTGGAAATTATTTACATCTTTCTCAATCTTTATTTCTTGGTTCCCGTCAATAATAATGAAACTCTTCAAATCCTTTGGAGTTTTTGTTAGCTTGACTGCGATATTTGAACTGCTTGGAACAATTAATGGTCTTGCTGATAATGACAACGGATTCAATGCTGTAATTACAAATGCATCGACTTCAGGAGATAGAATTGGTCCTCCTGCAGAAAGTGAATAAGCTGTTGAACCATTTGAGGTTGAAATAATAAGACCGTCTGCTCTTTTTCTATAAATTAAATTTTCATCAATTGTTAATTCAAATTGCATTAATTTGTAGCTTTTTTGTGTATGTAGGACAAGTTCATTAAAGGCAGTGTATTCTTGTCCGTTGTAAGTACAGCTAAGGGTTTCTTTCTCTTCAACTAAATTTTTCCCACTCAATACTTCCAATAGCTCAACTTTTAAATTTTCAGAATCTAAATCAGCCATGAAACCGACTTTTCCCANGTTTACGCCTAGAAAAGGNCAATTCAAATGAGNAAATAGTTTTGCTGCTGAAAGCATTGAACCATCACCTCCNATAACAAGCACTAGGTCAATGTGATCATATTGATTAGCATCTTCACTATCATCGTAAAGATTGTGGTCAATATTATTGGCAGATAAAATCTCTTTTACTTCTTTTAATGCTTTATTTGATTTATTTTTATCAAATACNACTACTAATAATTTTTTATAATTAAACATTGGACAATTATTTTAAAGCTTTAAAGCCAATCCTTGAAGGAAAATTTAATATTACATTTATGTCAGGTGCTGGCATAAGCACCTCTTCAGGATTACCAGACTTTAGAAATGATACCGATGGTTTTTGGAAAAAAAATACNCCTGTTCATTTTCNAGAGTTCCTGACTTCAAAATCATCTAGACAAAAATCTTGGAATAANAATATAGAAATTAAGAAAAAATTATCAAATTCTAATCCTTCTAATATGCATAAACTGATAAATTCTGTGCTGAAGAAGAGTAATAAAAATTTTCATATNACTCAAAATATTGATGGGCTACATTTTGAAGCTGAATTAGAATCACAAATTCTTGAATTACATGGGAATGTAAATACTGCTTCCTGCCTAAGTTGTGGAGATGTATATGAAACAGAGGAATTTTATAGTGATGTTATGTTGCATGGAAAAGATGCTGTCTGCCAAAAATGCAAAATTGGCTTTGTAAAAGTGAATACGATTTCTTTTGGACAGTCATTGAATACCAATACCCTAGAAAATGCAAANGAAGCCGCATCGAATTGTGAATATTTCATTGTTCTAGGGAGNTCTTTAAAAGTTTCGCCTGCAAACAGCCTTGTGACTTTAGCTAAAAATAAAGGTGCTAAAATAGTGATATTAAATAAAGAGTCCACGCAATTCGATACAATGGCTGAATTATTAATTAATGCTGATCTAGAAGAAATCTATGAAAGAATTAAATGAACAANTCAATATATTAATTAAAACATTCAAAGAACTACGAAACCCTGAAAGTGGNTGCCCCTGGGATAGAGAACAAACTTTNAAATCAATNGCTAGTTGTTCTATTGAAGANGCTTATGAAGTTGCTGATGCAATCGAAAGAGANGATTTTGACTCATTAAAATCTGAATTAGGTGATCTTCTTTTTCAAGTAATTTTTCATGCTGAAATGGCATCGGAAAAAGAGATTTTCGATTTAGAGGATGTAATATTCGAACTCAATGACAANNTAACCAGAAGACATCCGCATGTGTTTGAAGATGGNAGTGTAAGTTCAGCTCAAGACAGTCTAAAGATTTGGGANGATATAAAAGCTCAAGAAAGGAAAGAAAAGAAACAAGATTCCTTGATGGATGATGTTCCGGTAAATTTGCCNAGTCTTTCTCGAGCAAAAAAACTTCAAAAACGTGCTGCTAGAGTTGGNTTTGATTGGCAAAACTCTGACAGAGTATTTGATAAGATTGATGAAGAGATTCTTGAACTCAAAAATGAAAAGGCTACAGAAGATAAGGAGCGAATCTCAGAGGAAATAGGAGACATATTTTTCACTTTGGTTAATTTAACTAGGCACTATGATCTTGATCCAGAAGATATAATAAGAAAGGCAAATTTAAAATTTGAAATGCGNTTTAGAAAAATGGAACAATTGGCAGAACAAATGAATGAAAGGTTAGANGATATGACTCTTGAGCAACTAGAAATAATGTGGCAGAAAGTCAAATGATAAGATTTTTTACTGGTATTTTTACCTTCATTCTTGTTCTAGTAAATGCTCTATTTGTAATTTTTGTAGTCACCCCACTAGGACTATTAAGATTTATACCAATCAAACCCTTNCAGATATTTATTTTGAGAATTAACGAAAAATTTGGTGAGTTATATCTATTTTTTAACAGCAGATTGCAAGATTTAATGCACAAATCAAAATTCGAAGTACATGGTCAAGAAAAATTAAAAAAAGACATGTGGCAATTCACTACGATTAATCACTTAAGTTGGGCAGATATATTTGTTTATCTTTATTTCTGTAATTATAGACAGNGTGTCCCACGCATATTTATGAAATCTCAACTATGGTGGCTTCCAATAACTTGGACAGCAAATTTAGGTCTTGCAATGCCATTTGTAGTTAGAAGATCAAAAGAAGCTATTAAAGCNAATCCAAAACTAGCAGAAACAGATAAAAATGCGACGAGAAGAGCTTGTAAGATGTATCAGATAATGCCAACTAATGTCGGTGGCTTTATTGAAGGCACAAGAATAGATAAGCAGAAATATCTAGCTTCAAAAAGTAAATTTAAAAATTTAATGCCGCCTAAAATTGGAGGTATGGGATACACCCTTGAGGTAATGCCATACATTGATCATTTAACTGACGTAACCATTGTTTATAAATCTGATAAAAGATCTTTTTGGAATTTTCTATGCGGAGATTTGAATGAAGCTAGTGTGACCATAAATACTTATGAGATCCCCAAAGAACTCAGAGGTGTCGATTATGCTGACAATGATGAGATGAGAGATAAATTAAAAAGTTTTTTGGAGTCTGTTTGGGAAGTAAAAGACGAAATAATTGAAAATGAAAAAAAGAAGTTTGGCATCGAATCAGTTTTCTAAATTAATAGCCNTAGTATTTCTTTTCTCTTGTACAACTGAACAAGAACCAAAGATTAATTACGAGGCAGAATTTAACTCGATTATTTATGAGTTNGAAAAATCATCCATTCTTGAATTTGATGCTAACAAAACCATTAATAACGACTTTCTTTTTACGTTTATCGAAAAAATTGACGCACAGAAAACAATATTCCTACAGTCAGACATCGAAAAATTACGAGGAGAAAATTTANATTCTAATTCCTCACAATTTCANAAGATTAGCAAAATCGTCAGCCTTTACTATGATCGATATAGAGAATCATTAGAGAAGAGAAAAAGACTTCTNTATACACATAAATTCAATTTTGAGAAGGATGAGNACATCAATCTCGAGGACCGATCTGCTTTTTTTATTGATATAGATGAAAAAGATGAGTATCAAAGAAAAATTGTAAAAAATGAAATTCTCAATTTACTTCTGGCTGAAAATGAATTGAAAGATGCTAAAAAAGAATTAAAAGAGCTTTATGCCGACAGAATTTCATCTCTATCAAAAATTCGTGAGTCAGATAGATTTGGCTTTATGGCAAATAATTTGCTGTCTATGCTTGACCCCCATGCTTCATATTTCTCNGAAAGAGATTTAGAAAATTGGAATTTAAGAATGAATCTTTCTTTTGAAGGTATNGGGGCTTTGTTGAGCTATGAGAATGAGAGAGCAAAAATTCAAGAATTNATGCCGGGCGGTCCTGCTATAGGTTCNAATAAAATCAAAGTTGGCGATAAGATTCTTAAAGTTGGTCAAGGAATCAATGGCAGGCTAAAAAATGTAGTTGGTTGGAGGCTAGATGACATAGTTCAGCTTATAAGAGGAGAAGAAGGGACAATTGTTAGATTGGAAATTGAAAATGAAAATGAGAAAAAAGTCGTTGCCTTAACTCGNGGAAAAGTTCCTCTCGAGGAAAGNGATGCATCAGAAGAAATTCTAGAGGTTAACAACAAAAGACTTGGATATATTAAATTACCCTCATTTTATAGTGATATCGAGTGCCTAAGAAGTAATGTGTATGTTTGTAAGACAGCNACAAGCGATGTGCAGAGAGTATTGAGAAACTTTAATTATGATGATGTTGAAGGTCTTGTGATTGATCTAAGAAATAATGGTGGAGGTTATTTACATGAAGCTGATTCTCTCACACGTCTTTTCATTGATTATGGTCCAACTGTTCAAGTGAAAAATCCAGATAAAGATGTTGAGATTTTAAATTCATGGAGNTCTTCAAGAGTATGGAATAAGCCTCTAGTGGTTTTAGTGAATAACTACTCTGCATCTGCTTCGGAAATCTTTGCTGGGGCAATACAAGACTATAATCGTGGGTTAGTTATTGGACAGACAACCTTTGGCAAAGGAAGTGTGCAAAAATTTAAAACAACAGAATATGGGCAAATTAAACTAACAGATTCCCTGTATTACAGAGTAAGCGGGCAACCTACCCAACTTTATGGGGTTACTCCTAATTTGCAGATACCTTCTTTGTTAGATGAGGAGNCTTTTGGAGAAAGGAAATATAAAAATGCCCTCAAGCCTGCACTTATCCAAAATGCTTACTACATTAANTANCNAGATTATGAACCATACAATTTTTCTGAATCTTTTGTTCTAAGAATTAATGAGTCAAAATATTTTCAAAAAATAGCGAAAATTAAACAAAATAGAGAAACTCAATCAAAACTAAGTTTAAATTATGAAGAACGGGTTGAACTTCAAAACAAGGAAAGATTAAATACTCTTGAACTTGTAAATTTAGGAAGAGAGCTATCAGGTAAAGAAGGCTTTAATACATTTGAAGAATATCAAAACAATATTAATAACGAAGACTTTTATCTTGATGCTGAAATAGATCAATCATTAAAAGTNTTAAGTGAAATGCTTGAGCAGAGAATATGATAAGAATAATTAGNTTTAACATAAATGGTCTAAGGGCAAGACCTCATCAACTTGAAGAACTAAAGAAAAAATATGACCCAGATATAATTGCATTGCAGGAAATCAAAGTTAGTGATGAAGATTTTCCTGCTGATATACCTGAAAATTTGGGATATAGATTCTACAACTATGGTCAAAAGGGCTTTCATGGTGTTGCNATCTTTTCCAAACAAGAACCTATTAATGTTATGAAAGGCTTAAATGGTGGGGAGGATGAGTCGCAAAAAAGGTATATTCAATGTGACTATGAAACAAACGGAGGTATTGTTTCTATCTGTAACTCTTATTTTCCACAAGGTGAAAATAGAAAACATCCTGATAAGTTTCCTTACAAAGATAGNTACTATCAGAGAATAACAAAACATATGGAATCTCTTAGTNCAGAAATAGTGCTTACCGGAGATTTTAATATTGCTCCGCATAGAAATGATATTGGAATGAATGAAGATGGCATNAAAAGATGGTTAAGAGAGGGGCACACTGCTTTTTTGCCTGAAGAGTTAGAATGGTATCAAATTCTCACTAAAACTGGACTNGAGGATGTATGGAGGAGCAATAATCCTGATTCAACAAAATGTTCTTGGTTTGATTATAGATCAAGAGGATTTGACCAAGATCCAAAAAGAGGCTTAAGAATTGATCATTTTCTTTTATCAGAAAAACTAAAAGCTAAATACCTAGATTCACAAATTGATCACGATATGCGCGCAATGGAAAAACCATCAGATCATTGTCCAGTAAGCTTGGATTTAGATCTCAAATTCTCTTAAAGAACTTTATGCTTTCCTTGTAGAATTTCCCAAAACATTTTGTAATCTGCCATCAAACTATAGAGTGGATACGTCCAAGTTGCTGGTTTGTTGTGCTCTACAAAAAAATGGCTTACCCATGCAAAACCATATCCAGATAACAATGCAAATAGNATGTAAATGGGATTAAATTCAACAATGAATAAAACTAAGAACATTATTGAAAAGCTTGTCCCGACAAAATGGAATAATTTAGTAGTTTTATCTGAATGCTCAGTCAAGTAATAAGGATAGAAGTCTTTAAAGTTCTTGTATTTCTTCATGATATTAGTATATAAAAGATATACACNCTCTTGTAGCAGTGTTAGTTGCAACTTAAAAATTAAAACATGATTAAAAAAATACTATTTACCGTTTCCATACTTTCGTTTANAGCTCTGCAAAATGTTTACGCAGATCAAAAGTCNCCAATTCTACAACCTGGAGCACCAGGAGAANTNACTAAGCCAATAAGTNCNGAAAAAGCNACTGATATTGCTAACAGCTCTTATACAACTGCAGACGTTTACTTCATGCAAGGCATGATTGTTCACCACNAACAGGCACTCACTATGTCAAAATTGGCATCACAAAGAACTAATTCGAAAGCTATTTTAGATCTCGCTGGCCGGATTGAAGGATCACAGGAAGACGAGATTGAATTTATGACTTCATGGCTAAAAGACCGTGGTGAGGATACTTCTTATGAAATGAAACATATGGGTATGCACAAAATGGCTGGTATGGCTTCCCCTTTACAATTAAAAAATCTTGGTAATTCAAAGTCTGTAGAATTTGACAGNCTATTTTTGCAATTAATGATTGCACANCATGATGGTGCAATTGAGATGGTTGACACTCTGAAAAAACAACCTGGCTCAAGATANGACCAGNTACTCAATGAATTTGTTTCAGATCTTGTGAATGATCAAGCGATAGAAATAGAAAGAATGAATGGACTATTAATTAATTTGTCAGATGATCCAAGNGCAGGTTTAGCAGGCGGTCTTTATACCGCTGAAGAAGCTATCAGTAATCTCGAGTTAATAGCATCGCTACGAAAGCCTGTTGGTTTTTATGATCCCAAGAATCCAGCCATGAAGGCAGCAAGAAATGATACTGACGATGATGAAGTAAAGTCTGTCGAAGAAGCTTCAAGAAATACAAGATCACCAATGCTCAGTTTTTCAAANACTGATATGGCATTTAAAGATGATGTGATGGTAGCTGGNAGCTATCATGGCTTNAACATATATAAANTAGCTGAAAATGGTGTNCCTTCTNTAATTTCATCTGTGATTTGCCCNGGNGGNCAAGGAGATGTTTCAATNGTTGAAAANTTACTCATCATGTCTGTNCAAGATACAAGAGGAAGACTTGATTGTGGNTTACAAGGTGTAGGATCTGAACCGTCACCTGAGAGATTTAGAGGAATNAGAATATTTGATATTAGNNANTTNNCTATGCCAATTCAGGTNGGAGCAGTNCAAACATGTAGAGGCTCTCATACTCATTCAGTTGTATCAGGACCAGACGAAAATGGACTNATAGTTGTTTANAATTCAGGNACTTCAAGCATCAGAGATGACGAGGAATTAGCTGGTTGTTATGACAGCCCTGGAGATAATAGAACTGCCTTATTNAGAATTGATGTAATAGAAATACCACTTAATAATCCTTCAGCAGCAAAAATTGTGAAAAGCCCAGCAGTATTCGCAGATGAAGAAACTGGTGTCTTAGCAGGATTATGGCGTGGTGGTGATCATGGTGATCAAACACAGAGAACATCGAGAACAGATGAGTGTCATGATATTACTGTTTACCCTGCAGCAAATCTGGCTGCTGGAGCATGTTCAGGAAATGGTATTTTATTTGATATCTCAGATCCATATAATCCGAAAAGAATAGATGTTGTTACTGACGAAGGTTTTGCTTATTGGCATTCAGCTACATTTAATAATGATGGTACAAAAGTAGTATTCACTGATGAATGGGGTGGCGGAGGAAGACCAAGATGTCGAGCTTGGGATCCGTTAAACTGGGGTGCAAACGCAATTTATGACATTGAAGATGGAAAATTAATATTCAAAAGTCATTATAAAATGCCTGCTCCTCAAACAGAAACTGAAAATTGTGTAGCTCATAATGGTTCAATTATTCCTGTGAAAGGAAGGGATATTTTTATTCAAGCATGGTATCAAGGTGGTTTATCTATGATGGATTTCACAGACTCATCAAATCCAATTGAAATTGGGTACTTTGATAGGGGGCCAATCTCTGAAGACAGTCTTGGCACTGGTGGCTTTTGGTCCGTTTATTTTTATGAAGGAGCTATTTATGGAACTGAAATCGTGAGAGGTCTAGATGTATTCAAGCTTAC
>NYSP01000033.1 GCA_002683115.1 Gammaproteobacteria bacterium | reverse complement strand
CTTCCATAATATTGAGATATCGGTTACTTTAGTGGGATAACTGTGAGGGGATTATGAAAAATATATACAAATACTTACTATTAATTGCATGCTTTTTCTTAGGATTTGACGCTTCAGCACAAGAAAGTGATGCAGAAAGTGAAAATGCTTACGTCGAAGAGATCGTAACTGCAACTTCGAGAGAAACAACTGTTCTGGATGTTCCATACAACATTTCAACTTTAACTGGCGATGATATTACGGCTAGAGGAATATTGGATAACGGTGAGTTGCTCAGAAATTTTGTTGGAATATCAACAATTGATAGAGGTTATCGTAATGCAGGCACAACCAGCAACATCCGTATNAGAGGACTAAACGTTGATTCTTCTTTATTGCAGGATTACCCAGTAAGTGCTGCTGCTTCAGTATCTACTTACGTTGACAATACACCAGTNTTTGCCAACTTNCTTCTCAGAGANTTAAAAAGAGTTGAGGTNTTAAGAGGNCCACAAGGGACNCTTTACGGTTCAGGCTCCTTAGGCGGCACAATTCGTTATATTACTAATGATCCAGTCATCGGTGTAAATGAAGGCTCTTTTTCTTACACAGCATCTTCAGTTGATGGTTCAGATACCATCGGAAATGCGGCTGATCTAGTTTACAACCTATCAATTGGTGAAAAGTTTGCTTACAGAGTAGTGCTATCTAAGCTTGATTATCCTGGTATCACAGATTATGTNAATGTGCTTTCTACAACTGACGTAGANGATATNGGTGGTGCAGGTGCATCAATAGGCATTCCAACAATTGGCNATTTTNGCTTCCCAAACTTTTTTACAGCNCCNCCTNTTGCTAACACAGTCAAGGATGCTGACACTGTTGGNGTTGATTTTATGAGGCATAAAATCTTGGTTGATGTAACAGAAAACATTGATCTAACTTATACAGCCATTAGACAAGAAGACAATATTGGCGGCAGAAGACAAGCGTCATATGGNACTAGATATGTTTTAAACCCTTCGTGCGTTTCTCTGCAGGACCCTAACTGTTATAACAGAACAACTTATGGCAAATACGAAAATGGTGCGCTGATGTTAGAACCTTCAAATAGAGAGGTTGAAATGAGCGTGCTTGAAGTGACTTATGATGCACCATATAACGACGTGATCTTTTCTAGCTCATCATATGAAAGGTCAGGCGACAGCATTACTGATAATACTGGCTTTTTTGCAGGTACAGGAACACTCACCTCATCTGCTTATGGATATTTCAATGACTTTTTTGGTGCAGGTGGTATCTTTTCAACACCACCGAGACCATATGTGCCAACTGAAAGACAGTACACAAACGATGCTGACACCATGGAGTTAAGGCTTGTATCAGACANAGATANTGTGAAAATCGGAACAACTACTTTCGACAANTTTAATTATGTTGTTGGCATTTATGATAAAACAGAAGAGCAAACCAGGTCACAACAAACCTATGTAAAAGGCTCAAACCTTTGGAATTACTATTACTGGGGTGTTGATTATATTGTTGATCCTCTCGAGCAAGATTTTGACTATAACGTTGCTGAAAGAATTAAAACTAGGGCGTATTTTGGTGAATTAACTTATGACTTCACATCCGAAGTGGATNTAACTTTTGGGGTCAGAAATTTTCAGGTCGATGCAGTTGCAAGTATGAATAGTGCATTTAAGCTCTACGATGTTTTNCCAGTNTCAGATANNGANNAAAACAANGAGAGCGGTAGAACCACAAAAATCAATATTTCATATAGGCCTGAAGGCACAGGACAGCATTATTTTTTTACTTCTTCTGAAGGTTTTAGAAGGGGTGGTGTAAATGCTGTGCCAACTGATGGCCCTCTTGCTGAAGACCTTGGATGGGTTCCTTTTGAATCAGACTCTGTGCAAAACATTGAGTTTGGTGTTAAGGGTACAACCGATAACGGCGTTTACTANAACTTGAGCTACTATTTAGTTGAATGGGACAACCCACAACTTAATACTGCTACACCTTTAAATGGCTATTATGCTGTAATTAATGGCGATTCTGCAGAAACAAATGGGTTAGATCTTGAGTTTTCTGGAAGTTTTGGTACTTATGATTGGGCTATGGGTTATGCATTTAATCAGTCAAGATTAACAGCTGATTTATTTACCCCTGCAGATACACCTTTACTATACGCAAGGTCAGGAGCAAGATTGCCAGGAAGCCCTGAACACACATTTAATCTTAATCTGGCCGACACAAGGTATTTCGGAAACAGAAATGGTATCTTCTCCGGTTTTGTGAATCGAATTGATATTTATTCTCAATCTGACACTAGAAACTATATTGGCGAAGATCCACTTTATGACATTGAAATGGATGGCTTTACAATTTCCAATGCTTCAACAACTCTATTTAATGATAGTTTTTATGTTTCTTTATTCATAAAAAACATTGCTAATACCAGGGGGGTAACAGGCGCGTTTCTAAATAATGCATTTGGCCCAAATCCATCACAAGGTTTCTATGGCAGTAACAGTAGAGAGTTTTACGCACTACCACGAACTGTTGGTATCACAATTAATAGAGCTTTCTAAGATTTGCTAAGACTTATTATAATTTTATGCATGTGCACTTCGTTGCACATGCAGGCTCAAGACATTTTTAATGTTCTAGATAATAAGGAAAGGCTCAAATCCAGCATAAATTTTGACGAAATAATAACCTTAACTGACAACACTTTTGGCAATGATCTCCAAGCAGAACTCACATTTTCTAAACAACCATTAGGTCTTGGCGTCACTAAACTCGTCGACGAAATAAATCTTTTTAAGAAGAACCATTTTTCAAAATTCCCAATTAAAAAATTCGAGATCACTGTTCATGATGGCAAAGTCTATCCAACAAAGAATTTTTTTATGGCGACTGAACATGCCTTTTTTAATGTGCATTTTGGGATAGGAAAAAGTAGAAAAATTAAAGATCGNCCAGGTGATTTATTAATAATTCCATTTTCACTCCTCCATAACAATGCAAATTGTGTGCACAACGGGATAATGCTAATTANTCATTCAGATGAGAGATTTTCAAATGCTCTATTGCAAATATCTAGTGAGACTTGTGCCTACATGAAATTTGATTATGTTTCTGTATTTGCAATAACTGCAAACANAAAAAATACAACAACATCAGTAAAAAAGCACACACCATATAAAGATATATACCCAATAAAAAACCTATANGAGGAACATGGCTTTGATTATAAAGTTTTTGCTGATAGTGCTGCATTTAANCAAGAAAANGTGACAATTTTTGGCTTAATTGACGGNGAAGAGCACTATATTGGCGGTTGTTTAACAAGAAACGGGACATATCCAATATGTGAGCAATTGCTTCTACCCAGCTATTCTTTAGCCAAGTCACTAGCTGGAACAGTAGGCATGTCACTGCTAGAAAATAAATACGGCAATATATCAGACTTAATTGTCGCTGACCTTTTACAGGAATGTGATTTAAGACAATGGCGAGATGTCACACTTGAGAACCTCTCTGATATGGCAACTGGAAATTTTTTAAAGTTAGGACATGATCTTGATGAGTCTGGTTTTAAGCAAACTAAATTTATTTTCAATGCTTCTACTCATGCTGAAAAATTAAAGCAAGCTTGTACAGCNTATCCAAGNAAATCTAGACCGGGCAAAAAATTTGTCTATCACACTTCAGATACNTACATATTGGGGGCAAGTTTTAANGCATTTTTAAAAAAATCTTCAAATTTAGATGATTATTATTCAGAAATTTTGGCACCTTTCTATCAGTCTATGGGTATGAGTTATGCTCTTTCAGAAACTTTAAGAACAACAGGNGAGACTTCACAGGCATTCACTGGTTGGGGCATGTATCTGCTTCGTGACGACATAGAAATAATTTCAAACTTTATACACAATCAGACTCAATCTGACTCTTCCCAATATGCTTTCCTAAAAAAAGCCTTAGACGAAGGTGAAGAAAAAATTGAAGCAATTCCAGGTGCTAATATCTCTTATAACAATGGATTCTGGCAGAGAAAATATGATGCTGGCACATTTGGTTGTGAAGCAGATACTTGGATTCCATTCATGTCTGGNTTTGGAGGAGTTACTGTAGCTTTTCTTCCAAACAGAATGACGTATTATTATTTTAGTGATGGTTACACTTATTCTTGGGACTCAGCTGTATTTGCAGCGGATAAAATAAGACCATTTTGTAATTAGTAATGATAAAAAATATTCATCTGCATCAAGAAAGCACAATGGCTGCTGTCATGTATGCAATTCTTGCAACAGCAGGCCTATTTTATGTAAATCTTGGTGGCGCTTTTTTGTCAGCATTTGTTGACGGNCTAGGAGTTGGTCGAGATGAGGCAGGCNTGATAGTAAGTGCTAATAAGTATGGAGCAGCATTTGGTGCTTTAATTGCTACTTTCTTGGTTAGGTCAGTGCCATGGCGCTCCTCTGCTGCAGGGCTCTTAATTTTAATGATGGTCATAGATGGGATTTCGTCACAAATCACCAGTCCTGATAATTTAATTTNTGTAAGGTTTCTTCATGGAACAATAGGTGGNATTTCAGTTGGAATTGGTTTGTCTGTAATAGCTAGAACTGTCCAACCAGATAAAATTTTTGGGATGTTGTTGGTTGTNCAATACAGTTTTGGCAGCCTTGGAATCTTCACAGTACCAAGATTAGTAGAAAGTTTTGGNCATATGGCAGTTTTTGGCGTTCTCTCGCTATTTAGCTTAATGACACTATTAATTTTGCCATTTATCCCAGATGTTAAGAAAGCGCAAAGCGATAATAATCCTTTTAAANTAAATATCAGNTTTCTGTTAATTCTAGCTTTACTGGCCTTATTTTTATTTCAGTCATCGAANATGGGTGTAGCTGATTATGCTTTTGAGCTTGGTAAAGACATTGGCCTTGTAAANANNGAGATNAGCAANCTACTAACTATCGCTAATATTATTTCAATTTCAGGTGGAATTTTAGTNTATGTCATTGGTACCAAGTATGGCCGGACCGTACCACTATGTATCGGGTTTCTAGTCTCTGCTATTTTTACCTATCTCCTGCACTACTCTGAAAACATAACAATTTATTTTATAGCTAACACTGTAACTGGAATTGCGTGGGCATTTGTAATCCCCTACGTNCTTGGGCTTTGTGCCTCCTTTGATAAGCANGGTCAAATGGCTGCACTTGCAGGCTTTATCAGCAAAGTCGGTTTAGCGACTGGGCCACTAGTTGGATCACTAGTAATTCTTGATTATGGGTTTGATTTGATACTGAATCTAGCCACAATAGCCTTAATTATTGCTGCAGCAATCATTGGCTATTCTAGTGCCAAACANGAAAGGGNAACTACATGAGATCAATAAGAATAGGTTGCTTACAGCTGAAGCTTAAAAAATCAAATAATTTTGAATACATAAAAACTGCTATCGAAAGCTTCAGGGGAAAAGATTGTGATTTGCTGGTTTTGAGTGAACTTGCTGTTGGAGGTCCTGGTGCTCTTGATGAAAATTTCTACTTCCAAAATTATGAGAAGCAGTTTTGTGAAATAGCAAAAGATCTGAATTTGTGGCTAATACCAGGAACATTTTATGAAAAAAAAGGATTAGATGTTTTTAACATTGCTCCAATAATTGATAGGAGAGGTAGTGTTGTCTCAAAAGCAAAAAAGAATTTTCCGTGGCTTCCCTATGANAAGAATGTTGCATGTTCTGAAACCNCATCTGTCNTAAACTTTGAGAACAAAGGAAAGCTGGGAGTACATATCTGTTACGATTTGTGGTTTCCCGAGTCTAGTAGAGCGATAGCTCTTGCCGGGGCAGAAATAATTATCAATCCAACCCTTACACCNACTAAAGATAGAGATATTGAAAAAATTATGGTGCAAGCAACAGCAGCACAACAGCAGCTTTTTTATATTGATATAAACAGTACCGGTGACCAGGGATGTGGTCATTCAGTTGTCTGTAATCCAGATGGAGAAATCATGCATGAGTCTTCAGAAGAGGAAGACCTCTTTGTTGTAGACATTGATCTTGATCATGCACAAGAATCAAGGTTAAATGGAATTTACGGTTTAGGCCAACCAATTAAGAGTTTTCGAGACCATAGCGGCTTTAATAAAATGTATCCGAACAAGGACGAAGAATATCTAAAGTCTCTGGGAAAGTTAGAAGAAAATAAAAAATGAATTATAAGAACCTTGCTATAAAAGATATAGAGAATATTTTTCATCCTGCAACGAACTTAGTAGTGCATGAAGATTCAAAGCCTTTGATTCTTGATAAAGGTGAAGGAATTTACGTTTATGATGTAGATGGAAATAAATATATCGAAGGTTTGGCCGGTTTATGGTGTAATGCCCTAGGCTTCGGCAATGAAGCTCTGGTGGAAGCGGCAGCAAGCCAAATGAAAAAATTTGGTTATGGTTCATTGTTTGCTTCAAAGAGTCACGAACCAGCAATCATGTTGTCAGAAAAACTGATTGAAATATCGCCGTATGAAAATGGAAAAGTTTTTTTTGGTAATTCTGGTTCAGATGCAAACGACACCCAATTTAAACTCTTTACTTATCTAAATAATGCAATTGGTAAACCAGAAAAAAAGAAATTTCTTGCAAGAAAAAAGGGCTATCATGGAATTACTGTTGTAAGCGGAAGCATGACTGGTATTCCAGCAAACCATAAACTCTTTGATTTGCCATTACCCAATTTTCACCATACTGATACACCTCATTTTTATCGCGAAGGACTTGATGGAGAGACTGAAGCTGATTTTGTAGAACGGTTAGCAGCAAACCTTGAGAATTTAATTATCAAGGAAGGGGAAGACAAGTTTATGGCAATGATTGCTGAGCCATTAATAGGTGCTGGCGGTGTGTTAATCCCACCCAAAGGTTATTTTCCAGCTATTCAGAAAGTGTTAAACAAATATGACATTCCCTTCATAGATGATGAAGTAGTCTGTGGCTTTGGCAGAACAGGTAACTGTTGGGGCTATGAGACATTCGACATCAAACCTGCTTCGATTACTATCGCGAAAGCTTTATCATCTGGATACATCCCTATTAGTGCAGTTATTGTGCCAGATGAAATATTTGACCCCATTAAAAAAGCTAGTAATGAGGTAGGTGTTTTTGGCCATGGCTACACATATTCAGGCCATCCTGTTGCTTGCGCTGTTGCGCTTAAGACTCTTGAAATTTATGAGGAGTTAAATTTATTTAGTCATGCAAATTCAGTTGCTCCGACATTTCAAACTAGACTTAATAAAATGTTGGAATCAAATTTAGTTGGCGAAGCAAGAGGCATAGGCCTTATCGGAGCCCTCGAAATAGTAAAAGACAAAGACACCAAAGAAAATTATGATCCATATGGCAAGATCGGAAAACAAATAGCAGAAACATGCCAAAAGAATGGTCTGATTGTAAGGGCCATAGGAGATGTAATAGCTCTGTGCCCACCTTTAATCATAAAAGAGGATCAGATTCATGAAATGTTTGATATCTTGACTGATTCTCTCGAAGAAGTTGAAAAGTCTTTATAAAAATATCAAATTACAAATTATAATTATTAGCAAATGAAGATTGGTGTTCCAAAAGAAATCAAAAACAATGAGTGCAGAGTTGGTCTTACACCAGAATCTGTCGGTGAGCTTTCACTAGATCACGAAGTTTACGTGGAACGAGATGCAGGCAGGGAAATAGGTTTCACCGATGAGATGTATCAATCAAAAGGTGCAAAAATATTAAATTCTGCATCAGACATTTTCGAGAGCGCTGAGCTCATTGTAAAAGTTAAAGAGCCACTACCCGAAGAAAATCAGTTTTTAACTCCAAATCATACGCTCTTCACCTACTTGCATTTAGCAGGCAATAAAGAAAATGCAAAAGAGCTAATTTCTACAGGAGTAAAAGGGGTTGCCTATGAAACAGTTACAGCAAACGATGGCAGCCTGCCTCTTTTAGCACCAATGAGCAAAATTGCTGGGCGCATTAGTCTGGTAGTTGGACAATATTTTCTATTGAAACCAAATAAAGGCATTGGCACTTTGTTTGGAAATTTTGAAAATATACAAGCTCGTGAAGTTTCAGTTGTTGGGGCTGGTGTTGCAGGCAAAGAGGCAATCAGAAAAGGGATTGACTCTGGAGCACATGTCAACATTTTAGATATCTCAGATGAAAAATTAAAAAATCTGGAAAATGATTTTGGGAACGAAAAAGTCTCTTATATAAACTCTACACCTGACAATATCGCAGACGTAATCAGNAGATCTGATTTAGTAGTTGGTTCCGTATANGTGGTTGGCAAAGAGGCNCCAAAAGTCATTACTAGAGAAATGCTGAAAGGCATGAAGCCTGGNAGTGTCTTGGTGGATATTTCAATNGATCAGGGNGGATGTATTGAGACAAGCAAACCNACCACTCACGACGAACCAGTATTTGTTGAAGAAGGAGTTGTTCATTATTGTGTTACGAATATGCCGGGAGCTGTGCCAATAACTGCATCATTAGCATTGAATCATGCAACACTTCCCTATGTAAAAAAACTTGCAACACTAGGTTTAGAAAAGGCTTGTGCTTCAGATAAGCATCTTGCAAATGGCCTTAATATGGCAAACGGTGAAATTAGACACCTTTCCGTTGAGTCTGCGCTAAATAGTTAAATCTACTCTTTTTAGAATGCGCTATTTCTTTGCAAGCTTAAGCCAAGTTTCAATAACTGTATCTGGATTTAAAGAAATACTTTCTATGCCTTCATCGAGCAACCATTCAGCAAAATCAGAATGATCTGATGGGCCCTGACCACAAATGCCAACATATTTACCATTTTCTTTACATGCTTTTATTGTCAACGAGAGCATTTTCTTAACAGAGGGATCTCTTTCATCAAATATATCTGACACAAGCGAAGAGTCTCTATCTAGTCCAAGGGTCAACTGAGTCATATCATTAGAGCCTATCGACATGCCATCAAAATGTTCTAGAAAATCATCAGCCAACAAAGCATTTGAAGGAATCTCAGACATCATAAGAACTTTTAAACCATTCTCTCCACGCTTAAGACCATTCTGCTCTAAGAGGTTTATAACATTTTCAGCCTCTTCAATGGTTCGAACAAAAGGGATCATAATCTGAACATTGGTTAGCCCCATCTTGTCCCTGACTCTTTTAAGAGCTTCACATTCAAGCTCAAAACATTCCTTGAAATCCTCGGAAACATACCTGCTTGCACCTCTAAAGCCAAGCATAGGATTTTCTTCAAGTGGTTCAAAGCACTGTCCACCGATGAGATTGGCATATTCATTTGATTTAAAATCTGACAACCTGACTATGACAGGTTTTGGTGAGAAAGATGCTGCAATTGTTGCAATACCTTCTGAAAGTTTTTCAATGAAAAAAGATTTTGTGTCTGGATAACCAGAAATTTTATTCTGGATTATTTTTCTAGTTTTTCCATCTACAACTGAGGGATCAATTAGGGCTTTTGGGTGAATTCCTACCATTTTATTAATAATAAATTCAACCCTTGCTAGACCAACTCCTTCGTTTGGAATCATTGAAAAACTCATTGCTCTATCAGGATTTCCAACATTCATCATTATCTTTATTGGCACATCTGGCATGGCCCCCAATTCAATTTTCTCAACAGAATAATTTAGCTCACCTTTATAAACTTTTCCCTCGCTTCCCTCAGCACAACTCACAGTAACTTTTGAGCCGTTCAAGATGAATTTAGTTGCGGTATTGCACCCAACTATAGCTGGTATGCCTAATTCTCTTGCAATGATTGCCGCATGACATGTTCTGCCCCCTCTATTTGTTACAATGCCAGCAGCTATTTTCATTACAGGCTCCCAATCAGGATCAGTCATATCAGTTACAAGAACATCTCCAGGCTTTATATTGTGAATCTCTGAAATGTCTTTCACTACTTTCGCAGTTCCTTTCCCTATTTTTTGCCCAACACTTTTTCCACATACAATTAATTCACCCTTATCTTTTAAAGTGAATTTTTCAAAATAACTTGAAACCTTGCTCTGTACTGTCTCTGGTCGGGCTTGAAGTATATAAATTTTCCCATTTTCACCATCTTTTGCCCACTCAATGTCCATTGGGACTTTGTAGTGATCTTCTATCGTTTTGGCATATCCTGCTAATTCAATAATTTCTGCATCAGAGAGTGAGAACGCCTTTGCATCCTCAGCTTTTACTCTTACATATTTAACGCTCTTACCAGCCATGTTGCTGTCTGTGAAAATCATTTTTTTTGCTTTTTCCCCTAGACTCTTCTTAATAATTGGGAATTTATTGTTTTCTAAAGCATTTTTGTATACATAAAACTCATCAGGGTTCACAGTGCCCTGGACTATGCCTTCGCCTAAGCCATATGAAGAAGTAATAAAGATTGAGCCTGTATAGCCAGACTCAGTATCAAGAGTAAAGGCGACACCAGATGACCCAATATCACTTCTAACCATCTCTTGGACCCCAACTGAAATTGATAATGTGCCCTTAAATTCTCTTAATTTTCGATATGAGATTGCTCTGTCTGTGAACAATGAGGCATAGACTCTCCGAACGGCATCGATTAAATTTTCGAACCCGTCAATATTGAGATACGATTCTTGTTGACCAGCAAAAGAGGCATCCGGTAAATCTTCAGCGGTAGCAGATGAACGGACCGCAAAACTTTTTCCTGGCGTAGAGATATCTTTCCAAGCTTTTTCGATTTCAGAAATAAGTACCTCTGGGAGAGGTGTTTTGAGAATTAAGCCTCGAAGTTTTTTGCCGGACCTTCTTAAATCAGTTAAGTTTTCAACATCTAAGTTAGATAGTTCTTCTGAAATAATTTGGTCTAAACCACTAAGCGAGAGAAACTCATTAAAAGCTGTTGAAGTTATAGCAAAACCACCAGGCACATTTACACCCAATTTTGAAAGATTGCTAATCATTTCTCCCAGTGATGAGTTCTTTCCGCCCACATCATCAAAATCTTTTAAAGAAATTTGATTAAGCTTTTTAATTAAAGGTCCAGCCATAACTTCCCTACTTGAATCTCAATTATATATGTAATTCCTCTAAATCTGTTTATAGTTGCTTTTTAGCAAATTACACCTAAATAAGAGCTATGAATGAAGCATTAGAAAACATACTTTACAGGAATTCACACAGAAACTTGGTTGAGCCAGCGCCATCGGACAAAGAGATGGAACAAGTATTTCAGGCTGCTCTTAGAGCTCCTGATCATGCTTGGCTTAGACCGTCTAGCTTCATTCAGATACAAGGCAAGGGCCTAAACAAGCTCTCGAATGCTTTCGTCAACTATGCAAAAGAAAACATGGATAGCCTTGATGATGAAAAATTAGCAAAGTATAAACAGTTGCCGTTTAGAGCTCCCATGATAGTGGTTTTAGTATGCACTCCTAAAGAGCATGCTATGGTTCCTGAGGTTGAACAAATAATGTCAACTGCCACTGCAGGCCAAAACATTCTGTTAGCGCTTAACTCCATGGGTTATGGGGGTATATGGCGTACAGGCACTTTCTCTTTGAATGATAAGATTGGAAAACATTTAGATCTTGAAAAAGGTCAGCAGGTTGTTGGGTATCTTTACATTGGAACACCTGATGGTGAACCCAAGAAGATTCCAGAGCATGATATCCACGATTTTGTCACTAGATGGGACTCGTAATTGAATAAAAACATCTTTTATATTCCACTATCACTCGTAGGATTATTTTTCACCCTTTATTTTTTATTAGCTTCTACAACTAATTTCCTTTCGGTTGAACCAGGATATGCAATTGGTGAAATTTCTAGATGGTGCGAAAGGATCAGCGGTGGATTTTTTAGAGAGCCTGCAAATGCCTTAAGCAATATAGGTTTTATGACAACAGGCCTATTGATGTTTTGGATTCTAGCTAATGAGAAAAAAATTGAAGGAAGTAGATTTCACGGCCCAACACCAACGGCACTAACTTATGCTGGGGCAGCAGTATTTCTTGGTCCTGGCTCATTATTGATGCATGGCACCCATACAGCTTGGGGCCAATGGGCAGACTGGCTCAGCATGATCATGTGGATTTCTATTCCTTGGCTAGTAAATATTTTCACAATGAAAAATTGGCGCGAATCTTTATTTGTTAAAACCTATTTAATAGTTGTTGGTTTATATGGTTTGTTAAGCTGGTTTCTTGGAACAGATCTAGGCATCAATTTTAATTTTTGGTTTCTTTCTATTGCGTTATGGGTCATAACTGAGGTCTTGCAGACTTTCTACAGCAAACCAGTTCGACTGCTTTCTGGCTTTGTTGGTATAGCAGTACTTGCAGTCTTTGGCAGATTTCCCGATGAGATTATTGCAAATTTTTCAGAGTATTGGTGGGTAACTTTATTTTGGATCCCAGCCTTATTTATTAATGAAAAACACGAATCAAATAAAAAATATTTCCCATGGTATTGGCTTGGAATCTTTTTTTATATAAGCGCATGGATTATTTGGTTACAAGGTTACCCAGGCCAACCATATTGTGATCCTGATTCAATTCTTCAGCCTCATGCAATTTGGCATATCCTGTCTTCTTGTGCAACGCTTTCTTTTTTCTTTTTCTTTAGAACTGCAACAGCAAAATAACTTAAGTATGCATTTGGTCTCACAAAGACTAAAATTAATAAGTTATGAAACAGCTAGGCTTGGGTTTTGCATATTTATGTATTTATACAACTCCAATACAAATAATAATTATTTTTTGGGTTTTGTTGGAAATATTGCAGACAGACTATAGTCTATCGACTCTAACCACTAAGATTTTTTTGGTAGAGAACCTAAAATTTTTGCATGATTGGATTTATTCCTGGTTTTGGAATGCATACTTAGATTTCTGGTATCAGTTTCCAGCTCTTCCAATGGTAATATTAAAGACTGTTTTCAGCACTTGGTTTGGCTTCTGGTTATTAAAGAAACTAAAGCCCTAAAAAATGAGAATTCTAATCCTATTATTCCTTTCTGGTAGCTTATTTGCCCTCGATCTTCAAAATTTGAAAATTAAATTTGCGGAAGCTGGAGTGTTTCGAGCTGGAGACAGCCTTGTTGATCTTAAGCCAGGCATTCATTTTTTAACTGAAAGAACAAAAACCCAACAAACCTTATTTATAGCAATTCATGGATTCCAAACAGAAGGCTATGAATGGGTTTATCCATTACTGAATATTAATTCAACTAAGAATCATATTGCTTTTTATCGCTGGAAAACGAACGGTTGTCCAAATTTCGCAACAGATAATTTGCATAAAATAATAAATGAACAAAAAAATAATTATTCTAAGATCGTGCTAATGGGCCATAGTTATGGTGGGATAGTTGTAGCACAGTTGCTAGAAAAAAATTATGAAACACCGATCGAAATGCATATTATCGCTACTGGTATTGCAGGAGAGAGAAGACTAAATAACTGGTGTGGTTATGTCGCCCCAAAGAAAACTGGAAATAATGTTGAAGCATATCAATGGATGACAATCAAAGAATTAGATGGCGCATTTAAAAACCTAAAAACTGATACCCAGATTCAAAATATTGAAGGAGTTAGTACATTTAGGTTGCCAGAAGAATATAAAGGTAATAAATTAAGTCACAACTGGTCCATTAGTTGGGTCATAGATAATTTAAATTCAAAATAAAATGCTTCCAGATATACTAAAAAACAACTTATCTGTGCCTGTCGTAGGTGCACCACTATTTATAATATCAAGACCAGGTCTTGTGATTGCTCAATGCAAAGCTGGCATAGTAGGGTCGTTTCCTGCACTAAATGCTAGACCTCAAGAGCTGCTGTCAGATTGGATAAAGGAAATCAATGATGAGCTTGGCCAGTTTAAAGAAGATAACCCAGGCAAGCCTGTTGCACCTTATGCTGTGAACCAAATTTGCCACTTATCAAACGATCGTCTTTTTAAGGATGTTGAAACTTGTGTAAAACATGAAGCACCCATCATCATAACCTCTTTAAGACCACCTGAAGATTTGGTCAAAGCCATTCATTCTTATGGAGGCTTAGTATTTCATGACGTTATAAATACAAGACATGCTCAAAAAGCAGTGGAACAAGGAGTTGATGGTCTCATTTTGGTTTGCGCAGGAGCTGGAGGTCACGCTGGTGCATTGTCACCTTTTGCACTATTGAGAGAGACAAGAGAATGGTACAACGGAACAATTCTTCTTTCAGGAGCAATTTCTGATGGACACTCGGTCGCCAGCGCAATAGCTATGGGTGCTGATTTGGCTTATATAGGAACAAGATTCATCGCTACAGAAGAATCAGAAGCTGACGATGATTATAAAAAAATGCTAATTGAATCGGCAGCGAAAGACGTTGTATATACAAATTATTTTAGTGGAGTGCATGGGAATTATTTGAGCCCTTCAGTCTCTCGAGCTGGGATGGATCCTGATAATCTTCCAGAGGCGGACAAAACAAAAATGAATTTTAATTCTGGAGGAAATGCCTCTGCAAAAGTATGGAAAGACATTTACGGTTCAGGACAAGGCATAAATTCAATAAAAAGTTCTCCAAAGGTTGAAGAATTGGTGCTTAAAATGAAAGAAGAGTTTATATCTGCACGCGAAGAATTCGCCAACAAGGCTGATAAGTTTTAATCAATTCAGTATAATATTTTTGTGGAAATAGCAGCTTTTGTAATATCAATATTCGCATTAATCATAGCCTTACTAGGGCTTGGTCTAGCTATGCGTTCATTGTATTTGATTGGTGTAAATTCTGGTCTTGATAAACAATTTGAAAGCCAGCCCCAACAAACACCAGCTCCGGTTGAGATTAAAAAAGAATTCAAAAAGCCAATTAGAACAGATGGTAACAAAGTAATTTATAACGATGATCCATTGATATATGTAATAGAAAATTTTATATCAGACGAAGAATGTGATCACTTTGTTCAGGCCTCACAAGGGGGCTTGCAAAGAGCTAAGACAATTGGCGGAAAAGATGGCATCTATCATGAGAATAGAACTGGCAGCAATATGTGGCTACCACATAATCATTCAGATTTAACAGAGAAGGTTGGCAAAAGAATTGCTGACTTAGTTGGATTCCCTTTAAAAAATGCTGAATCATTTCAAGTTGTCTACTATACAGGCGGAACACAATATAACGACCACCATGATGCTTTTAATGGAGAGACAGAGGAAGGAAGAAAGCACCTTAAGAGAGGCGGACAAAGGATATATACAGCTATCGCTTACTTGAATGATGTCGAAGAAGGCGGAGACACTGAGTTTAGAGATTTGAATATATCTGTTGCACCAAAGAAAGGATCCATACTGGTTTGGAAAAATGTACTCCCAGGAACAACAAAGGTTCATCCAATGTCACTCCATGCAGGGAGGCCTGTAACAGGCGGTGAGAAATATGCCTTCAATCTTTGGTTTAGAGAAAATAAGTTTGTTTAATAAATGGATGTATCTTATATCCTGGACGAACTCAATAATGCTCAACGCGAAGCAGTAACGTCTGAATCAAAAAAACTACTAGTCCTTGCCGGTGCTGGATCAGGCAAGACAAAGGTACTTGTCCATAGAATTGCTTGGCTTATCAAAGCCTTGTCTAGCTCAACACATAGTATTTTATCTGTAACATTCACCAATAAAGCAGCCAATGAAATGACTGCAAGAATTGAAAATATTCTTGATCAGCCTATCCCTGAAATGTGGTGCGGTACTTTTCATTCTATTTCGAACAAAATATTGAGAAGACACTACAAAGAAGCTGGCTTAGAAAAAGATTTCAACATCCTAGATAGTGATGATCAGCTCAGAATAATAAAAAGAAACTTAAAAGATCTGGATATCGATGAAGATCAATGGCCTGCTGAAAAAATAAGATGGCAGATCAACACCTGGAAAGATGAAGCTCTACGACCTAAAGATGTTGATGATAAGGGAGACTTTAATATAGAGACTCTGAAAAAAATATACGCTTATTACGAAGCTTACATGAGAAAAGAAAACCTTATTGATTTTGCAGAACTGATACTACGCTCATATGAAATTATTCGAGACAATGAAGATATAAGAAGTCTTTATAGAAATAAATTTAGAAATATTTTGATTGACGAGTTTCAAGATACCAACGAACTTCAGTTTAAATGGATTAACAATTTGATAGGAGAAGCCACCACAGTTACGGCAGTCGGTGACGATGATCAGTCTATCTATGGCTGGCGCGGAGCAAAAATTGAAAATATCAATAAATTTTCTAAAGAAAAGGGCACGTCAATTGTTCGGCTCGAACAAAACTACAGATCAACTCAAAACATCTTGAGCGCAGCAAATGCAGTTATAGATAAAAACTCAAATCGACTAGGAAAAAAACTATGGACTGAAGGAAATGCGGGAGAAAAAATTGAGGTTTATGAAGCATACAACGAACAGGAAGAAGCAAACTACGTAGCAGAAAATGTGCATATGCTTTTTGATGGCGGTGACCAGTACAAGGACATTGCAGTTTTGTACAGGTCTAATGCACAATCGAGAACAATAGAAGAGTACCTACTTAGGCAAAATATACCCTACATAATTTATGGTGGCGTTAGGTTCTATGAACGGTTAGAAATAAAAAATGTTCTTGCTTACTTAAGGTTAATTGTGAACAGGAATGACAATACAGCATTTGAGAGAGCAATAGGTGCACCTTCTCGTGGAGTCGGTGAAAAAACTTTAGAGACAATCAGGTCAGTTGCTAATGAAAACGAGCTGTCACTTTTTAGTGCGGTTAAGGAAATGCTTAAAGCTGAAAAGGTTAAAGGGAAAGCATCTAAATCATTAGGGGTGTTTGTAAATTTTATCGAGAGCTTGGCCGAAACAATTAATGATTATTCATCAGATGAGTTTGTTGAAAAAGTTATTAATGAGAGTGGTTTGATTGAGCATCACATGAAAGAAAAAGGCGAGAAAGGAAAAATAAGGATAGAAAACATCAATGAATTAATTTCAGCAGTTAAATCATTTGAAATTATCAATAAAGGAGAAGACCTTTCTGATTATGATTCATTTATTGCTGCATTTTTAAGCTCTGTATCACTTGATATGGGCGAAACACAAGCTGCTAAAACTGACGATGCAGTTCAACTCATGACGTTACATTCTGCAAAGGGTTTAGAGTATAAGTATGTTTTTATCGTCGGTATGGAAGAGTCGCTTTTCCCTCACTCAAGATCTATTGAGAATTTGAATGAGCTTGAAGAAGAAAGAAGGCTTTGCTATGTCGGCATAACAAGAGCAAGAAAGAAACTTTATCTTGCATACACTGAATTTAGAAGATTATATGGACAGGACTCCTATAATCCTCCTTCAAGATTTATAAATGAGATACCACATGATTGTTTAGAATTTGTCAGACCTAAACAAACTTATAGAAATTCTTATTTTGGTTCTGCTTCTTTAGACTCATCAGATAATTCTGCACACGGGTACAATTTGGGAGATCAAGTCTCACACAAAAGCTTTGGCGAAGGAGTAATACTGAGCATAGAGGGGAATGGTGACTCTGCTAGGGTTCAAGTACATTTTAATTCTGTTGGAACGAAGTGGTTGGTCATGGCATACGCAAACCTTGAAAAAATATGATGGATATCGATTTCCAAAATAAAGGAATAATTGATTTTGATGAGGCGTATTCTGAAATGATGAATCTTATTAGTTCTAAGCCCAAACATCACTCAATTTGGTTTCTTGAGCATACACCGGTTTTTACTATTGGAATAAGCGAAAAAACAATCCATGAAGACAGAAGCAAGCAACCACCTTTCATAAAAACTGATAGGGGTGGCAAGACCACATACCATGGACCTGGGCAGTGGATTTTTTATTTTATGCTTAATCTTAAATCTCTACCTTTTCCGCCATCAGAACTTACAAAAAATATCTTAAAGACAGTTTCAGGAGTATTAACAGACTTAGATCTGGGTCATCAAATAAATAATGCAGATCCAGGCATATTTATTTCAGGCAAAAAAGTTGCATCAATTGGCATGAGAATTAAAAAAAATTATTCCTATCATGGGCTCAGCATTAACATAAACACAGATCTTTCAACATTTAATAGCATAAAGCCTTGCGGATTAGACGTAGAGGCTTGTAATCTAGAAGAATATATAAATATTAATGAGGAAGAATTTAAAAACTCTTTAATTGATAGTTTTGTAAAAATTTTGACGAAATGAGAGAGCTTATACCAACAGTAAAAATCACAAACCATGCTGGAATTAAGTCCATAAAAGATGGCATGAAAAGTAATGCTTATTCTCAAGTTGAGCGAGAAAAAAAGCCAAGCTGGATACGAATGACGGCCAATCAAGCGAACCAGAACTATACACTGATTAAAGATAAGGTAAAAAACTTAAATTTAAGCACCGTATGCGAAGAAGCAAAATGTCCAAATTTATCAGAATGCTGGTCTAGAGGAACAGCTACATTTATGCTCATGGGCGATACATGCACTAGAGCCTGTCAGTTCTGCTCGGTCAATACTGGAAATCCTAAGGGATGGCTTGATAAAGAAGAACCACAAAAGATCGCAAATACTATTTCATTGATGGACCTAAAATATATTGTTCTTACTTGTGTAAATAGAGACGACATTCCAGATGGGGGCGCTAAACATTTTGCCGATACAGTCAATGCAATTAAAAAAGCATCTCCAAACACAGAAGTAGAAGTATTAACATCAGATTTCAACGGTTCTTATGATTCTATTGAGACAGTAGTTAATTCACCAATAAAAGTTTTTGCTCAAAATATCGAAACAGTTGAAAGGCTCACACACCCAATAAGGGACCCACGAGCTGGTTACCAGAAAACAATGGATGTTTTAAGAGTTGCTAAAGAAATTAACCCTAATATGATCACCAAATCTAGCATTATTCTTGGTTTAGGAGAAACTGATGAAGAAATTTATCAAACCTTTGAGGACCTAAGAAATAATAATGTAGATATTGTTACTCTTGGCCAATATTTGAGACCAACACTCAATCACCTGCCAATTGATCGATGGGTAAAACCACAAGAGTTTGAAATTTACAGAAAAGTAGGTCTAAAATATGGTTTTCTTGAGGTTGTTTCAGGTCCAATGGCTAGATCTAGTTATAGAGCTGAAAGGGCCCTAGATTTTAATAATGCAGGAATAGAAATATGATAGTTATCTCACCAGCTAAGAGATTAGCAAACAGTAAATGCGAAATTAGCTTAGAACCTACTCGTCCAGTTTTCATGCAAGAAGCTAATGAATTGGCAAAAATTCTTGGACAAATGAGCTCCGAGGAATTGGGAGACATGATGCATGTAAGTGGAAACATTGCTGAACTTAACGCTGACAGATATAAAAATTGGAACAAGGTAGATCAGATAGAAAATAGAGCAATATTCCAGTTTGAAGGTGATGTATTCAAACATTTAAATGCAAAAAGCATGAACAGTGATGAAGTTAATTATATGAATAGTAATTTAAGAATACTCTCAGGTATTTATGGCATATTAAAACCTTCTGATGAAATGAATCCATACAGATTAGAGATGGGAACTCAACATGCCTTTGGAGATTCTAAAAACCTATACGAATTTTGGGGAGATAAAGTTGCTTCTGCATTAAATAAAGAACTAGGAGATTCTTATCTCTTCAACCTAGCCTCTGATGAATATTTCTCAGTCATTAAGAATTATGTGAATGAGCAAAAAGTCGTTAACTTTAAATTTTTATCTTTATCAGGTGGCAAGGAAAGAGTAGTTGGTGTAATTGCGAAAAGAGCTAGAGGAGAAATGGCAAGACATTTGATAGAAAATCAGATTACGAATCCAAACGATGCAACAAGTTTTAATAAAATGGATTTTGTATTTAGAGAAAAAATAAACAACACATTTGTTTTCTCTAATTCTTAGAGTTTTCCTGGATAAGCTCGTCGACAATCTCTAAAAGTTCATCAACCATGTCAAAAGTTTCATGAAATGAGAAAACTACCTCTCTGTCTCTGCTTAACAGCACAAGTCCTTCACGTAATTTTTTTAACTTTTCAGCTTTGTCCATAAGCAGATATTCTAATGAACTTTCATCTCAAAGCAATGTCAATATTAATGTTGATATTTACATAAATTTAGTGCTAATATAGCCATCCATTTGTTAAAAGATAAACAATGGTTATAATGTGATATAATAATTTATTATGAGTTACGCATTAGCTTTAGCAAATCCTGGTTCGGATTTAGATAAATATCTGTCCCAGGTTTATTCAATACCTGTTCTCACTAGAGAAGAGGAGCTCGAACTCACCCGAGAATTCTACGAAACAGAAGACATTAAAGTTGCTCATAAACTTGTGATATCACATCTAAGGTTTGTTGTTCACATTGCAAAATCTTACGCAGGATATGGGCTGCCATTAGCTGACATAATCCAAGAAGGTAATCTTGGGCTTCTGAAAGCTGTCAGAAAATTTGATCCTGATAAAGGTGTGAGGTTGGTTTCGTTTGCAGTGCACTGGATAAAGGCAGAAATTCACGAATTTATCTTGAAGAACTGGAGAATTGTAAAAATTGCAACAACTAAAGCTCAAAGAAAATTATTCTTTAACCTAAGAAGCAAAAAGAAAAGCACAGGTTGGTTAACAGATAAAGAAGCAAAAAAAATAGCTGAAGATCTAGATGTATCTTTTAAAGAAGTAATGCACATGGAAAACAGGCTAAATTCAGCAGATGCTCCTTTTGATATGCCTGTTGATGAAAATGATGATGAAAAAGCATTTTCACCAAGTCAATACATTGAAGACAACTCATTCAACCCACAAGATATTGCTGAAAAAAGCAATTATGAAAGTGTTAATCACACAGCCCTTATGAAAAATATCTCAAACCTTGACCAAAGAGCACAAGATATTATAAGAGCTAGATGGCTTGACGATCATAAGCTGACCTTGAATGAACTGGCTGATAAATATTCTGTATCCGCGGAAAGAATTAGACAAATCGAAGCTTCAGCTTTCAAGAAGCTCAAGACTACTCTGGTAAACGTTTAATACCAAAAGCTCTTTCTTAAATTTTTCCTAACTAATACAATCATTTATCAATGATTAAAACTTTTAGTTCTAGAGCAGGCAGATTATCTGAAACAAATAAAAAATACTTGGCCAGCCAAGCAGATTGTGTTCTTAAAATAGGGGAAGAACCGAACACACAATTACCCAAAGTATTGGACATTGGCTTCGGGGATGCACAATCGTTTTCAGAAGATGTCTTGTCGAATAAAAATTTCTGTTTCATAGGAATCGAACCATATAAAAAGGGTTATGCAAGGGCTCTAGAGTTTTTTGATCTTAACAAACCAAAAAATCTATATCTTTTTAATGGAGATGTGCGCGAATTTCTCGATAAGATGTCCTTCAAGGCTGAATTTGTGCGTATACATTTTCCAGATCCTTGGCCCAAGAAGAAACATAAAAAAAGAAGACTGATTTCGAAAGAATTTTTAACATTATTGCATGAAAATATTTCACCTATTGGGAAAATTGAGATTCTTACGGACTCATTTATCTATCAAAAACATATTGATGAGACTTTAAAAAAACAAAAACTATTCCAAGCAGTAAAGGAATTTGAAATTTCTTTTTCAGTTTCGACCTTTCATAAGAAAGGTTTAGAAAAAGGCCACAAGATTAAAAGATATATACTTAAAAAATCTTAAGCAAAATACTCAAACATCAAGATTTCCAAAACTCTTTCTGCTAACTGAAATACAAAAAAAGCAATAAGTGGAGAAAGATCGAAGCCAGCAGTTGGCGGAATAATGTTTCTGAATATAGAAACTGTGGTTTCATAAACTTCTTGTAATAATGAAGTGGCAGAATTATAAAAATTTGCTCCAAAGGCATATAACCAACTAAGTATAACGCCAGCTATAACAATGAATTTTAGAATTCCTATTAACGTTTGAGCTGTTTGGAAGAAAGCAAAATTAACAATGGTCCCCAAATCTAAATTAGGGAGCAACAAATATAATGAAATGAAGTTTATGAGTATTGCTGCGAACAGTAAGCCAACATTTATTTTTTTATAGTGAATATTGAAAACCAATAAAAGTGGGAAAAGAAGTATTTTTATTATTCTAGCTATTTTGTTATATGAATCAGCTCTAGACAGGTCAATTAAAAAAAGCAACAGAATTAAATAGACAACAATAGTTTTAAGTGTGCCGAGCATACCAAAAAAAATTCCTGAATCAATCATTTCTTTTTACTCTTTCTCCGAATATTAACGAACCTAACCTAATCATATTGCTTCCATTTTTCAGAGCAAGCAAGTAGTCACCGGACATACCCATTGAGAAATATTCTAAATTAGGATGCTTAGACTTAAGCAGTAAAAAATACTCTGAGGCATTTTTAAACTGTTGATCGGTTTGTTCTTTGGTAAGATTACCCTCCCCAATAACCATAATGCCCTTAATTACTACTCTTGAAGCGTCTTTTTGAGAACTGAGAATTTCTTCTATTTCGGCACAAGACATTCCGCTTTTTGAAATTTCGTCACCAAGCTTCAACTGTAAAAGTATATCTATGCTCTTTTCCAAATCTTTTGATACGAGAGAATCATAAATTTTTTTTCTTGAAATTGAATGAATCATATGGCTTAGCTTTACTATTTTATTCAATTTGTTTGACTGTATATTTCCCAGAAAATGCCACCTTATATCCTCTGGTAATATATTTTTTTTCTCAGAGAGTTCTTGTAAAAAATTTTCACCAAAATCACGGTGACCAATTTCATAGAGCTGTCTTATTTTCTCAATGCTTTGTCCCTTCGACACAGCAATAAGTTTTTTATTTGATCCAAGCAATTCTTTAATTTCTTGGTATTTATGAAGGTTCATCAGTAATTTTTTTGCAGTTTCTTATCTCTAATGAATCCATATTTAGTCTTCTTAAGTTTTCTCGAGCATTATTTGTTTGTGATCGGTTTTCAAAAGGTCCAACTATAACTTTGAAATTATAATTATTAGTACTAACTACATTCTCAATTTTTGGTTGATAGCCAACTTTTTCTAGTTCTTTAAACTGGCTCTGTGCTGCTTCTAAAGACCTAAAGCTGCCAGATTGAGCAAAATATTCGCATGTTTCTGTTTCTGTCTCAGCTATTACCTGAATTTGATCAAAATTGCTCTGCTCCAAAACTGTTTGAAACTCGTATTCAATATCCTCAACAGTAAAGTTGTCTAAATTCAGAAATTCTTTCTCATCTTTTAAGAAATACATTGCTGAAAACGACATCAAAAAAGATATGGTTATTGCTAACAGAATAGAAGGACCAGCTTTAATAGGAAATTTTTTATTTTTATAGGAGAAGTTTGCCATTTTACATTCTTTCTAGTGGCGTTACATTCAAGATTTTAAAACTGTTTTTCAATATGAGCTTAGTCATAGTGGTGATAAATAATCTTGTATTTGATTTTGTAATGTCATCGGTAATAACAGGATTATTCTCATAAAAAGAGTGAAATGCGGATGAAAAGCTTTTAACAAAATGCACCAATGAATGAGGAGATCTTTCCATTGCATATGATTCGATGAAATGCGGAAAATTTATCATTTTTGATAACAGCTCAAAGTGATTATTAAGCTCATCTAAATCTATGGGCCCATTATCGTCAAATTCTGATTTTGATAGGATAGAACAACACCTCACATAAGCATATTGAGCGTAAAAGTAAGGATTATTTTTGCTTTCGTCTTTCGCAAGATCTAAATCAAAATCCATCGTATGATCAGACTTTTTCTCCAAGAAAAAAAACTTTATAACGTCAGGGCCTAATTCTTTTCTCAAGTCAGCCAATGAATAAAATTCGCCTCTTCTTGTAGACATTGATTTTTTTATGCCCTCTTCATGTAAATTAACCAGTTGATAGAGAACAAATTCAATTTCTTGGCCTTCAGATTTCATTACATCAAAAGCAGCTGTTAGTCTTGGGATGTAACCATGATGGTCAGCACCAAAGACATTAATACAAAGATCAAAATTTCTATCAATTTTATTTTTGTGATAACCAACATCGGTTAGATAGTATGTTGGCTCATTATTCTCTCTCAGTAGCACACGATCTTTATCATCACCAAAATTTGTTGTTTTAAACCAGATTGCACCCTCTTTTTTATATGTGTGATCCTTTGCTTCTATATCCGAAAGAGACTTGTTTAGATCAGAACTTGATTCTTCTATGCTTCCCAAAGAGCTTTCACTAAACCATGTATCATGAATTATTTCAAATTCATGAAGCTCAGTTTTAATAATTTCTAATATTTTATTTACTGAAAATCTCTTAGTGGCTTCCCATAGCTTAGGATCTTTGCTTTTTAGTTGATGAGTTATGTTATCCAGTCTTATGTCTGGATCTTCATCATAATTATTAAAAACTAATTCAGTCTCTAAATTTCCATAGTCTTTTACGAATTCAGATGACAGAGCCTTTATGTAGTCTCCTTCATAAGTTCCTTCAGTTGGAAAATTTTTTACATAGGCGTTCAGAATAATGCTGCAAGTCAAAATAGATATTTGCCTACCAGCATCATTTACGTAATATTCTCTTGAGACATCACATCCTATTGCTTCTAACAAATTTGATATCGCCATTCCAAGCACAGCACCCCTACCATGACCAACATGTAATGGACCAGTTGGATTTGAAGACACAAACTCCACCAAAACTTTTTTATTGGTTTTATTCTGTTTACCCCATGCTGAGTCTGCTTTTAATGCTTCTTTCATGGCTTCAAATTTTATTTCAGGTCTGATATGTACATTTATAAAACCAGGCCCCTCCAGATTGGCTTTTAAAATCTCTTGTTGATTTAAGTCTCCTACAATTTTTTCACCAATATCAATAGGGTTTAACTTAAAAATTTTTGCTAACTTGAGCGGAGAGCTTGATGAGTAGTCAGCCCTTCCACCATCTTCACTAATTTCGAATTCAATGAGTTTTTTCTGTTGATCAGACAGCTCAATTTCAAGTTCCTTTGCATAATTTGCAACGATATTGGTAAGTTCTTTATTTAATGTTTCTAAAATCATTCTTTGCTTCTGCTTACATAGGAACCGTCTCTCGTATCAACCTTAATTTGCTCGCCTTCATTTATAAAAATTGGCACTTGTATTTCCCTACCTGATGCTAATTTAGCTGGTTTTAAAGTATTTGACACGGTATCACCTTTAAGGCCTGGTTCGGTGCTTTCTATTCTCTTAATAACAAAAGTTGGAGGCTCTACATTCAGTACTTCTCCATTCCAAAAAATTATTTTGCATTCTTCTTCGCCATCTAACCAGTCTTTAATCTTCATTAAACTATCTTCAGGAACTTCAATTTGCTCAAAAGTATTTTGGTCCATAAAAACATAGCTTGTCCCCTCCACATATAGGAATTGATATTCTTTTTCTTGTACATCTGCAGCTTCGACGGACTCTCCTGATTTAAATGTTCTCTCCCAGACTTTCTGTGTTCTGAGGTTGTATAGCTTTGTTCGCATTACTGCTTGCCCCTTTCCAGGCTTATGAAACTCATGAGAAATGATAGAACATGGCTCACCATCAATTGAGATTTTAAGCCCTTGTTTAAATTGGTTTGTTGAATATTTCATATTATTTTACGACGCTATTTGTTTTTTTTTGTTCATGCATCATACTTATTACAAAATAAGTTATGGCAAGATCTATTTTACAACCTTTAATGAAGCTTGGTATCTCAGCAGCAACATTTGTAGTTTGCTATATTTTGGCACTTACAGTATCTGTGGGCACTATGGAAGTAGGAGGTACATCATTGATTATGATGGCGATGCTTCTATCATTTGCGATACATTGGGTGCTATTTATACCTTCTTACATTTTCCAAACTGAAAAGTTCTATGATCTAACAGGATCGCTAACTTACATTACAGTTCTATCTTTTGTAGTTTTCGGTATGAAAACAGCAGTACATGACATGATGGGCCTTAGGTCAACGCTAATTTACTTCTGCATAATGATTTGGACTGTAAGGCTTGGTGGTTTTTTATTTTGGCGAGTTTTGAAAGATGGCCACGATAAAAGGTTTAAAGCTATATTGCCAAGTTTTTCAACTCTCTTTATGACATGGACTCTGTCAGCGGCATGGGTTTTCATACAATCTTTATCAGCACTAGTAGCACTCACCGCACTCAATCAAGTTGAGTTTGGTTTAGTAGGCTGGATAGGATTGGGGCTTTGGGTTTTCGGTTTTGGTTTCCAGGTAGTTGCTGATTATCAAAAAACTAAATTCAAGTCTGATCCAAGCAATGAAGGTGAATTCATTACTGGTGGTCTTTGGGACCTCTCAAGACACCCAAATTATTTTGGAGAAGTTGCACTATGGACTGGCATCTCAGTAATGGCAGTACCAGTTATGTCAGGTTTACAATATGTTTCTCTTATCTCACCAATCTTTGGTTTTCTATTAATTTATTTTGTTAGTGGAGTCAGATTATTAGAACTTAGATCTGATAAAAGATGGGGTAACAGGCCCGAATATCAAGAATATAAAAGAAATACCCCCGTATTCTTCCCAAAACTGTTTTAAAAGCGCATTTTTAGTATAAAAATTGTTGTAAAATGACAATAATTTGGTAGTTTTAATGTCCAAGTTTTTAAAAGGGTAAATGATCATGAAAAGATACGTATATTTATTATCCCTATTAGCAGTATTTGCTTATGCTGATACAGCTGATATTGATCAGATTTTAGAGGAAAATAATAGTACTATTTCTCTATCTGAAAAGTCTCAAGAAAAAGTTGATAATCTATCAACTGAGAAAGATTCACTTCTTGCGGAGTGGAAAGTAGTAGTAAAGCAAGTAGAAGGTTTAAAGATCTACAATGCTCAAAAAAGACAACAAATAAAAGCTCAAGAAGAAAGACTAGTAACTTTAGCTGAACAAACAAAACAAGTTGTTGTTATTCAACGACAAATTCCACCACTTATGGAGAGAATGGCTAATAGCCTGGAACAGTTTGTCGCTTTAGATGCACCTTTCTCATTAGATGAGAGATACAAAAGAATAAATCAAGTAAGAGCAACACTCTCTGATCCAAAAGTCACAGCATCTGAACAAGTCAGACAAGTGCTTGAAGCCTATAACATTGAAAGAGAATATGGGAGAACAATTGAAACTTATGAAGATGCCGTTGTTCTTGATGGGGAAGAAAAAGTTGTAAACATCCTCAGAATCGGAAGGCTCGCCTTAATGTATCAACTAAAAGATCAAAGTGAGGCCGGAATTTGGGATAGTGAAGCTGGAAAATGGGTTGAAGTGAGTGGTAGCTATAGAATCCCAGTTAGAGATGGAATAAGAATGGCTAACAAGACTGCGCCGCTAGATCTATTAAGGGTGCCAGTCAAATTTGTGGAGGGCGAATAATGAAATATTTAAAGGTTTTATTTTTATCGTTTTTAATATTATCTGCTAATGCTCTTGCACAAGAATCTGAAGTAGAAGTGCCTTCAAATTTGGACAAGCTTTTAGAACTTGTTAAAGAAGGTAAAACAAAAGAGCAAAGTGAAAACACCAAAAGGGAAGCTGAGTTTAAAGCTGCAAGAGATAAACAAGGCGATATTCTCAAAGCAGAACAAAGAGAGCTGGCAAGACAAGAAAGAATAGCTGATCAGCTCGAAGCTGAGTTTACAAAAAATCAGGAAAAATTAAGAGTTGCTGAAGAAGCATATTTAAAACAACTTGGTTCTTTAAATGAGCTTTTTGGTCATATGCAAAGTATTAGTACTGACTCAAGAGTAACTTTCGAATCTTCCTTAACAGCTGCAGAATTTGGTAAAGACAGAGAAGTATTTTTACGTGATCTAACTCAGAAAATGGGTCAATCTACTGAACTCCCTACAATCGAAGAGATCGAGAGAGTATGGTACGAAATTATGAGAGAGATGAAAGCTACTGGTGAGGTAAGCAGATTCTCAGCCAACGTCATTAATGTAGATGGCACACAAACAGATTGTGATGTTGTGAGAGTTGGTGTTTACAACGCTGTGTGTGGAAACAAGTATCTAGAATACGTTCCTTCTAAGGGACAATATCAATTCTTGGCAAGACAACCTGCAGGTAGGTACACAAGTACAGCAGGTGATGTTTCAGATGCTAATGTGAGTTCCGGATATGTTGGTTTTTCTGTTGATCCAAGTGGTCCTTCAGGTGGTGCATTGTTGGCAAACTTAGTTCAAAATCCATCCTTAGTAGAAAGAATTAATCAGGGTGGAATCATTGGGTATATCATCCTTGCAATTGGTGGTATTACACTTCTGTTTGCGATTTATAAGTATGTAATGCTATGGATGATGAGCAGAGATGTACAAGAACAGTTAGCAAAACCTGACGTTATTGGTTCAAATCCACTTGGTAATGTTCTCAAAGTTGGGAAAGACAATATGAAAGAAGCTATTGATCGTCTAGAGCTTAAACTTGCTGAGGCCATAATGGCTGAAAGACCTTCTATCGAAAGAGGTATTAGCTTTGTGAAAATTGTTTCAGTGGTTGCACCTCTAGCAGGACTTTTAGGAACTGTTACAGGTATGATCATTACCTTCCAACAAATTACATTATTTGGGACAGGTGATCCTAAGATCATGGCCGGCGGTATTTCACAAGCTTTAGTTACAACAGTTCTAGGGCTTGTAGTAGCTATACCTACTACGCTAGCGCACTCTTTCTTGCAATCATCTGCAAGATCTGTAGTTGATGTATTAGAAGAACAAGCTACGGGTATAGTGGCTGAAAAAGCTAAGTAATAATGATCTGGCTTACTGAGCTCTGGATATCTCTACGTGACTTCATGGAGTCAGGTGGGCCAGTATTATGGTACATAGCTACTCTTGTCACGTTTATGTGGGCACTTATTTTTGAGAGAATCTACTATTTCTTATTTGTTCACGAGGATTTGGCCTCAAGCATAAATAAGAGGTATCTCAAGATGTCTTTTAAAACCTCATGGCACAAAAATATGACAAAAACCAGGCTAATCTCTGAGGGAAGAATGGCTATCAATAAAAACGTTCAACTTATCCAAGTATGTATAGCGCTTTGCCCATTATTTGGTTTGATGGGAACTGTTACCGGTATGATTGAGGTGTTCCAAGTCATGGCATTTACTGGCGGTGGTGATGCCAGATCAATGGCTGGTGGCGTATCTAAAGCAACTCTTCCTACAATGGCAGGCATGGTGTCTGCCCTTTCTGGAGTGTTAGCAATGATTTGGGTCAAGAACCAAGTTGAAACGAATGAACTTTTAATGGGAGAATATGTCTCAGGACACAGTAAACAAGGAGTTAAAAAATGAGAAGAAACGCAATTTCAGCAGCTGCAAGAGAAGAAGAAAGTGAAATTAATTTAACACCCATGCTTGATGTCGTTTTCATCATGCTTATCTTCTTCATTGTTACTGCAAACTTTATTAAGGAACCAGGACTAGAAGTTAATAGACCTGATTCAGACACATCAGAAATCCAAGAAAATGCTGCAATCTTAATTGCCATTGGAGGTAACGATGAAATCTATATGGACGGCCGAAGAATAGATGTCAGACAAGTAAAAGCTAATGTGCTTAAACTTTTAGCAGACAATCCTCAAGGAACAGTTGTAATACAGGCTGACGAAACAGCGAGTGCTGATGCAATTATCCAAGTTATGGACGGTGCTAGAGACGCAGGTGTGTTTGATATTTCATTGGCTGCAGAACCTAACTAGTAATTATGGATTCAAAAAAGTTCTTATTTCCAGCAATGGCACCATTGGTAGCTTTTATGCTATTTATTTTTATGGTTTTGCTAGTGAGTACTGGAGATAGTGGCGATGTCGTAAAAGGAAGAAAAATTGGCGATGTCATTATGCCAGACAGGGAAATTGAAACTATTACTAACGAGGAAGTAGAGCCACCTGAGGAACCAGAAATTGCACCCCCAGATATTGCACCACCACAACTTGATGTAACACCGATAGCAGTAAGTGCCGCAGCTTCAAAACCAAAAATTGAATTTAGTGCAGGCGCGGGTGCACTTTTTAGAGACGGTGATTATATCCCACTCTTCAAAGTTCAACCTATTTATCCAAGAAGAGCAAAGGAAAGAAATACAGAAGGCTATGTTATTGTNGCTTTCACAATTACTGAGCAAGGNACAATTGAAGATGCNTANGTNNTAGAGGGCAAATGNAGATCAGCANCNAATAGAGATGGTGAATNTAGNGATTGNACNATGTTTAATTCTGCAACACTAAGAGCAGCANCTAAGTTAAAATATAANCCNACNGTNAGAGATGGTAGAGCGGTNGCNGTNNNAGANNTACCACACAAATTTACTTTTGAACTTGAACAGGATGTATAAATGAGANTNCTTTTTTTAATACTTTTAACCTTTTCTTTCAATTCTTTTTCAGAGGTTCCTGAGCCAAGTTATGGTTTGCCTGAACTAGCATCAGAAGAAAAAATCAGGGAACTTAAAACAAAGAAAAGGGCTAAAGTCCTCTCACAATCAACAGCAAGAAAAGTCCAAAGAGTTGTTGAAGCTCTNGATGAAGCTGGTNTTGCTGAGCAAGAAAAAGCNTTGTTNGTAAAAGCCAAAAAAAATAGAGAAGCAAAAGAAAAAGACAAAATTATTGATGCTGCCATAAGGAAAGGCCAAGCTGAATTAGATGAAATAAAGGTAAGGCTTGATTCTTTAAAGAGCTACGACAGATCTATGTATTTTTACTATCAGTCTTATTTTAATCTCGCCTACCAAGATGACATTCCTGGTGCNATAAATATGTATAGGCAATTCATTAAAGAAGAAGATGCTCAAGAAAAACTNAAAATTGATAGCTACCTTACTCTTGCNCAGCTTTATATGTCTGAATCTAANTTTAAAGACGGCGTAAAATTTTTGCTCGATTGGTTCAAGAATACACCTGAAGTAAANCCTGATGCNTATGTCCTTTTATCTCAAGCCTATTACCTTCAAGCTGATGAAGAAAAATCAAAATCTAAAGCAGCAAAAATAAAAGGAAAAGCCTATAACAACGTATTAGAGGCAAAAAGGATAGCAGACGAAACAGGGATAACATTTAAGGAGAACTGGTACTCGCTTTTATTGGCTTCTATGAGTGAACTTGAACTTAAGNAAGAGCAAGTTCCTTTGTATGTTGAAATTCTGGAGTTATACCCAAAGAAAAAGTACTTTGTAAATTTAGCTGGTCTTTATAGTGATCTCGATAGACCTGGAGATTATACAGCTCTTCTGAAAACTGCATATGTAAAACAATTGCTNGANAAAAAAGGCGAATTTCAATCATTGGCACAAATGTTATTGGCTGCAGGTAACCCATACTGGTCAGCTGAAGTAATGCTCACAGGCATGACATCAGTCTCGGGTCTTCAAGTTGTAGATCAACTTTGTGAAATGAGCAAAGTGCTTGATGATGATGGNAATCTTGTGAAAAATAGACAAGGCGAGGATATCGAAGAATTAGTTTGTACCGACATTTATGGCCCTGCNTTTGTCAAAGCTGGCTCCAAGCTAGCTTTGGATCCTAAAGCTGAACCATTTTTGANTGAAGACAAACAAAATTTAACTATTTTGGCTGAGGCATTGAGAGCTGCAAAGGAGAGAAGAGCAGCCATCGACGTATTTAAGAANCTTGTTAGCAAAACAAAAGATGGTGAAGCTTATATAGCAATGGGAAGCCTTTACTATCAAGAAGATGATATTGAAAATGCTATTGACGCTATAAATAAAGGCCTAAAAAGAGGNGATTTAAAAAATCCNGGCTATGCTCAATTAACNCTTGGCCAAGCATTATTTGAATTACAAAGATTCAATGAAGCAAGAGATGTTTTTACAAAAGCTTCGAAAAGCAAAAAAGACTCTGTCAAAAACGCAGCGAGATCTTGGCTAAAATATACTGATGCCGAGCAAGAAAGAGTAAGAAATCTTCAGCTAAGAAGAGACTCTATTTCTTCTTAATATATTCACAGATTCGAAATTTAAATTCATTAAATTCATCAGCCTNGAAAGATTCATTAGAAACTTCTTTCCACTTATTTATGTCAAAAGCAGGAAAGTAAACATCTCCCTCAAGATGATCTGCTTCAACCCAGGAAATTACTAACTTATTAACGTTGTTAAAACCCTCTGAGAATATTCTTGAACCACCTATGAGNATTGCTTCTTCTGAAGGNATNTCTNTAGCTATNTGTAAAGCCTGATCAAGTGTCNTGCAAACAGTAAGATCTTTTGNAGGCTTCATTGTTGAGGAGACAACAATATTTATTCTATTAGGAAGAGGCCTGCCGATAGATTCATAAGTATTTTTACCCATAATAATTGGCTTGTGCATAGAATAATTTTTGAANTGTTCGAGATCATCCTTGAGTTTCCAAGGAAGCTCATTATTCACTCCAATTAATCTATTGCCATTCATGGCAACCAAAGCAGAAACTATCATATTGCTACTACTGCAGGTATGTGGGGATGGTGCTGATAATTTACTAATTCGAAATCTTCAAACTCATAATCATCTATAGAAGATCTTTTCTTCACGATTATCTTAGGAGGAGAAAGCGGTTTTCTTGATAACTGCTCATCTGCTTGCTCAAGATGATTTGTATACAGATGGGCATCACCCAATGTGTGTACGAAATCACCTACTTCTAAATCACAGACATTAGCNATCATATGAGTAAGAAGTGAGTAAGATGCAATATTAAAAGGCACGCCCAAGAACACATCAGCACTTCTTTGGTACAGCTGGCATGAGAGCTTNTTATCCTGGACATAAAATTGAAAAAGAATGTGACANGGAGCTAATGCCATGCTTGGTATTTCCGCAACATTCCAAGCACTGACAATATGCCTTCTGCTATTTGGATTATTTTTTATTTGTTCTATTACTGNGTTTATCTGGTCATGCAGGCCATTTGCACCTTCCCATTTTCGCCATTGTTTTCCATANACTGGCCCAAGGTCTCCATTCTCATCNGCCCACTCATCCCAAATTGAAACACCNTTATCTTTCAGATATTTAATGTTTGTGTCGCCTTTTAAAAACCAAAGCAATTCATATGCAACAGATTTAAAATGAATCTTTTTAGTAGTTAGCAAAGGAAAAGAATCTTCAAGATTAAATCTCATCTGATGTCCAAATATTGAGATAGTTCCAGTGCCTGTTCTGTCGCCTTTTGGTTTGCCTGAATTTCTTACTTTATGTAATAAGTCTAGATATTGTTGCATTTATTTTCTTGAAAGAATGAATACACCTAATAATATCATAGGAATTGATAATAACTGTCCTTGAGTTAAAAAACTAAATAGTAAAAAGTCATTACCCCAAACTGGATCTGGAGTTCTAAAAAATTCAGCTGTTGACCTGGCAACNCCATAACCTATTAGGAAGTAAGCTGAGTGTCTTCCAGGCTTATTAGTACTCTTTATGAAAAAGTTTAAGAATATAAAAAGCAAGACACCCTCAAGGAGAGCTTCATAAATTTGGGAGGGATGTCTNACAAGCCCAAGAGGATCTGATGGAAATATCATNCCCCAAGGCACTTCAGTTNCTCTTCCATANAATTCAGCATTTATGAAGTTTGCTATTCGNCCTAGGCAAAGAGCAATTGGTACTTGAGGTGCTACCCAATCNGTAATCTGAAAAAATGTATAACCTTTATTCCTTGAAAACACCCACATAGATGCCATCACACCTATAAGCCCTCCATGAAATGACATTCCTCCTTGCCAGATTTTTAAGAAGTAAAGTGGATCCTGAAGTTGCAAATGAAAATCATAGAAAATGACATGCCCCAACCTGCCTCCAACGATAGCACCNAAAAATAGACCATATGTAAACACAACATCNCTTACATCATCTTTAGAAAGATTAATTTTAAAAATATCTCTTGTTGCTACCATTCTCAGATAAATCAAATAAGCGCCAAGCACATAAGCAATTCCATACCANTAAATATTTAGAGCCTCTCCTAAAAATGTATGCAAGAACTCTGGTAAAGGGATTGATATGGCTATTGGATCTATGTCTGGATACTTAATCATTATGCGAACAACCAATAAAAGAAGATTGGAACTAATTGAAGAGCATAAAGCGTCTGAAATACTTTTTCATCAACTTTTTGGGTTAACCAAGCACCAAGTCTCGATGAGAATGAGCTAAATATTACTATGCAGAATAGACTCAAAAAATTCACATATCCGAATGAATAATCTGGCAACCCTTCAACATCTAACCCAAGATATAAATAAGTTAATGCACCAATTAACCCNACTGGAAGAGTACAGACAACAGATGTTCCAACTGCCCTGCGCATATTNTCACCCATTAGTCTTAAGAATGGGCCAATGAAAATGCCACCACCTATAGCAAATGTTGTTGAAATTGCTCCAACAACGCCNCCNAATGGGACTGATACAGCAAGTGATAAATTTTTAGCATTTTCCTTATCTTTTATCTTAAAAAACATTCTCAAAGAAATTAAGAATATGAATANAGCAAAAACTTTTTTAAAGATTTCTTTTTCAGCTTCAACTGATATAAAAGCACCTATTACCGANCCAAAAGCAATTCCAATNAAGAGCTTTNCGAAATTTGACCATGAAATATTTTTATTTTTATTNTGCACCGGTATTGCTGATAAAGAGTTTATAACNATACATNCTAGAGCAGTTCCCAACGACAAAGGAATGCTAATNTCATCGTTATAACCCAAATACCCATATATGAAATGTAAAGCTGGGACCATAACTAGCCCTCCGCCAACACCAAAGAANCCTGCTAAAAGACCNGATATNATGCCGATTATAGGGTAGAGAAAAAATTCAATTGCCATTTTCTTCCTTATCGATCTCTTTGCTTCCTAGCCTTACAAGTTTTTCAACTCTATCACTTATAGAGCCTTTACCATCGATAAGCTTGTTTTTTGCATCATCATATTTTTTCTGTGTTTGAGCGATAGAATTACCCAGACTATCCATAACCTCAGAAAACCCATGCAGTTTATCAACTAATTTTTGCGCTTCTTCATAGACTCTTACCACACTCTCCCTTTGACCATCAATACGCCAAAGATTTTCTACCATTTTTATTGAGATATGAAGAATTGAAGGGCTGACAAGTGCTATTCTCTTTTTGTCTGCAAATGAAACCAGATCAGAATCATATTTCAAACCAACACTCAATGAGTCATCAATACCCAAAAACATAAATATGATGTCAGGTGTATTGAGTTCTTTAATATCGGTATATTTCGTTGTACTTAGATCAGTTATTCTTTGCCGAATATTTTTTGTGAGCTCCTTGCCAAACTTGTCTCTTTCCGTAGCTTCTTCAGAGTTGCAATAATCGTTATAGGCGTTAAATGAAAATTTTGAATCAATAATAATATTTCTGTTNTCAGGTAAATAAATAACGGCATCAGGTATTTCTCGTGAAATATCGCCATCTTCTTTTACAGTAAAACTTTTTTGTAATTTATAGTGAATATTTTCTTCAAGACCAGAATTTTCCAATAACATNTTTAGCTTAAATTCACCATAATCACCCTGAGTTTTGCTGTCACCTGATAGAGCTTTTGTAAGTTTGTTTGCATCTGAAGTTATCTGGTTTGTCTGCTCAATTAAATTATCAATAGTTACCTTTGTTTTAGTGTGAAATTCGTGTTGTTGGGTAGTATTCTTTCTAACTTCTTCTTCAAATTCTTTTATTCTTTTTTTGAATGGATCAATGATATTCTCAATATTTTCTTTAGATGCTTTTTTAAACTCATCTTCNCTCTTTTGATAAACCTCATCTATGGAAGCAATAATTTTATTTTGCAGATCATGATTGAGTTCATTATTTTTCTGACTATTTGATTGATTAGTCACTAGATAAATTATTACGCCTACGGAAATAACTAGAAAAATTGCTAGAATTATCACTATCGAATTCATATGAGTATTTTAGAACAAATAAAACAAGAACTCCCTTGGTTAGACGCCAATTGTGTCTATGATTTAACGAGAGGAAAGCCAGCACCAGCTCAACTTGATATATCACAAAAAGTTTTATCACAAATTGAAATTCCTTATGAAATGGATGGGATAGATTTAAGAAATTATGGAAACCCTGAGGGCTTACCATCCGCCAGGAAGCTAGGTTCAAATATCTTGTCTTCAAATTTTGATGAGACAATAGCATTAGATAATTCTTCTTTGACCCTTATGCATCAAGTTGTTAGTTGTTCTTTATTTCTTGGCTTCGATAAATCTAATCTAAACAAAGATAGCAAGATTATTTGTCCTGTGCCTGGTTATGATAGACACTTCAAACTCTTGGAAAATTTTGGTGTAAGGATGATTACAGTTCCATTTCAAGATGATGGCCCAGATTTACATGCNGTGAAGGAGGTTCTNGAAAACGAGAGTGATGTTCATGGTATTGTCTGTGTCCCAAGGCACTCAAACCCAACGGGCCACACATACTCTGATCAAAATGTTCATGAGCTATTCAAGCTCTTTCAGCCATACAATAAAAACTTTTCAATCATGTGGGACAATGCTTATGCCTGCCATGATTTAGAAAANACCATAGAGCAAACACCAGCAGATAAAATTGCTAAAGAATTAGGAATGCATGAAAACTTNTTTCAAGTTGGCTCAACGTCAAAGATAACCNTAGCTGGAGCAGGAATTTCTTTCCTATCAAGCTCTAAAAATAATATTAATAAGTTTATCGACTTCAGAAATGCAATAACCCCTGGGCCTAATAAATTAAATCAAGGCCTACATGTTAAATATTTCAAACTTATGTCAATTGAAGATCAAATGGCAGAATTGAGAAAAATTATTGCACCAAAATTTGATCTTGTTAAAAAATACATTGCTCCACTAAGAGATGAGGNTTTATGTGACTATACCAGCCCAACTGGTGGCTATTTCTTTTCTTTTGATTCCAAAAAAAATAATGCTGCAGAGATTATTCAAACTTGTGAAGCACTTGGCCTTAGACTATTGCCAGTAGGCTCTTGTTTCCCTTATCAAAAAGACCCAATGAATAATAATATAAGATTAGCNCCCACTTTTCCCGANTTAGATACTCTNGATAAATGCATGCAAATCTTTTCAAAAGTTGTTAAAACTTTGAACTAATTCTTCTTTCTTTCATCAAAAGTAATTGAGGGTAATTATGAATAAAAANTTTTTATTAACCATATTAACGCTTAGTGCTTTCTTATTAGCAGATAACCACATGGGAAAAAACGATATCTCAAATAAGATGTGGGCGAAAATGAAAATGGACCTAGCAGAGCTTAAAGGACCNCCTTCTGTTTCAGAAGTTGAGGCAAATAAGTNAGCTAAGCTTGCAGATTTNGATCTATTAATAGACAGCGGAAATTATGAGGGCAGAGTATTGCAGCGTCTAANAATGATGCGTGAAAAAATAGCAAATACTGAGACACCGTCACAAGAACAAANTAATCAGCGACATCAAANAAAATTAAGAATGATGAAGATGAAGATGCGCAGCAAGGNAAGAATGATGGATCGTAAATTTAGAAACCCAAAAAGGGATCGAGAAATGCGTGAAAGAGAAAGATGGGAGGCCAGAAAATATAAAAAAAGACCTAANTAGTTATTAGTCGTAATCTGCCCATAACAGATTTGCGGCAACTGACCTGAAAGGACGCCAGTCTCTTGCTATCGAAGTCATATCCTCAACGCTTGGGCGCTCTTTCAGGTTTTTTAATTTCTTTACGCTTTCCTGCAAACCAATATCACCCACAGGCCAGATGTCAGCTCTACCGAGGCAAGCCATTAAATAGCAATCAGCTGTCCAGCTACCTATACCTTTTAATTGACATAAGTAATCATGAGCATCTTTATCATTTAATTTCTCTAAATGNTNAAAGTTAAATTGACCATTAACCTCCTTCTCAGCAACTCCTTTTAGATAATTAATTTTCGGTCGACTCAACCCAGCATTNCTGATCATGTCATCTTTTAATTTCAAAAACTCTCTCGCATTTACTTTTTNCATTAATCCAAAAACTCTTTTTTTAATTGAATTTGCGGCAGCAACAGAGATCTGTTGTTCTATTACTAGTGCACAAATACCTTCAAAGCCTNNTGGNCTTAAGAAAAGCTCTATTTTTTNNTGTGGAACAAAATTTTNAAATCCTGGTTCAGTTGATAAAAGATGCTTGATGCCTTCTCGTATAGTGGTTNGTTTCATTTTTATAGCAATCCATCTTCAACTAATAGTTTCTTGAAATCATCAAATCTGTCTTGGCCAAAAAAAGTTTGGTTTTTATANACAAGCAATGGTACTCCATGATGTCCGGCNAATTTCTGATCTTCTTGGTTCTTCAATATCTGTTGGATTAATTCNTCTTCATTTTGCTTAACCTTTATCTTTAAGTCAGCCAGATTTAAGCCAACTTTGCTGCAAGCNTGAGCCATATTATGTTCTTCATTCCANCCACTTTTAGTACCAAAGATTAAGCTTGATAATTCAAATGCTAACTCTATGCCAACACCTTCTAAATGAGCTTGTTGACCCAAATGACAAAGATTGAATATGTGTGGTTGCTGATCACTGATCTTACCAGTTAAATAGCTTTGTTTTATGGGGTCTGGTTTTGGTGTAAAAAATGGCATATCAAGTCTATTTGCCACCATTCTCATATCAATCATTTTGTGAGAAAAGAAAGTAAGAAAATTCTTACCCTTAAAAAATTCTGGCTTACGAATGGCTAACGGATACACCAGTTTGAAGTTGATATTGAGATTGTGATTTGTTTTTAAATCTATTACACGAGGCAAAATTAAATAGGAATATGGGCTTCTATAAGAAAAATAAAAATCTATCTGCATATAAAAATTTTATCATGTAAGATAAATTTAAAGGGAAGAATTGAGATTAGTTTGCAACCCAAACAGATTCTTCACCTTCTATAGCGCCATCTTCACTTACTTCCTTTAGTGTGCGATCGATTTCGATATTAGCCAGTAAAGGTGGCTTATATAATGATTCTCTTGCCCCATTGGCGTGTTCATTTATTAAGCCTAGCAGTTCATTTACTTTGTCAGGATTTAATTTAGATAACTCGGTTTGCTCGGTAGGGTCTGTTGCTAAATTGAATAACCACTGTTTGTCTGGAAAGTCGGCTACTTGAAGCTTCCAGTTATCTTTAATTACTACTTTATTGTGTCCTGTTTTCCAAAATATTGGTCTTTTATTAAGGTCGTATTGATCATTAAATAAATCTATACCATCTACCTGATGCGAAAGTTTTTCTTTAACCAAGCCATGAATTGTTGGCATTATGTCAATGTGTGTTGCTCTTTCAGATAATTGTTGAGGTTTGATGCCTTCCTTCCAAAAAACCAGAGGAACTTTTATGCCCCCTTCAAATAGGGTCAACTTGTAACCACGATAAGGTGCATTAATATACCTGAGGCCAATGTAATGAGCACCTCCATTATCACTTGTAAAAATAATCCAGGTGTTTTCACTCAAGCCATTTTCCTTTAGTGTCTCAATTATGCGGCCAACACTTCTATCAAGTGACTTTATCATTGCTGCATAAACTCGCTCTACATGATCTTCAATATGAGCTAACTCATCATAATCAGATCTAAGTGCTTGCAATGGAGTATGTACACCCCAATGTGCTAAGTACAGGAAGAAAGGTCTGTTTTTATTCGACTCAATAACTTTAATTGCTTCATCTGTGTAGTAATCAGTAAGATAGCCTTTTGGTTCAAACCAGCCATCTCTCTCTGAAGTTTCATTAAAAGAGGCTGCATAATCTAAAATTGCCCATAAAAATTTATCGATAGGATCCCAAGGCAGATAAGCATTTACAACATTGGGATCATTCTCTGGCAAAAAAAGCCCGCTTGCCATCATCAGACTATCATCAAAACCCTGTGTTAATGGAGCAAAATTAGGGCCTCTGCCTAAATGCCATTTACCAATATGAGCCGTGTAGTAACCAGTATCTTTTAAAGTCTCTGCAAATGTAATTTCCTCAGCAGGCAGGCCCTGTAAATCAAAAAGTGGATTTGTTTCAACATTCTCAGCAAGATATCGGGTTTCTTCAGGATTAAAAAGATTTATTGCTCTAGCCATACCGTCTGGCACTGGTGTGAATTCATATCCAGTTGAAGCTGCATATCTGCCAGTAACAATCATTCCTCTTGATGGAGCACATGTTGCGCTACCAGAATATGCATTATTAAACTTAATGCCTGTATTTGCTATGAAATCAATATTTGGAGTATGCATTGTTCCAGATGGAGCAAGATTGTCATAATCTGTCATATCATTAATGCCAAGGTCATCAGCAACTATGACAATAATGTTTGGCCTTTCGTCTGTTCGTATGTCAGGACCCTGTTGCCATACAACCTCTCGATGTGCGCTAACATTGTCCTTTGGTGCTGCATAGTAGACTAGAATTTGGAATAATATTTCTTTCCAAAAGATGAGGCATAGACCCCCAATAATTAATAGTATTAAAAGCAACCTCTTCATTTTTTTCTCAAAATCATAACAGCAATAATGCCTATTAAAGTAATAACTAAGATAGCCCACCCCAACAGTGGCAGGACATTTCTTTTAATTGTATTTGTTTGCATTTCTTTTGCCCATTCATAATCTAATGGCAGATCAATGACACCATTTTTTTCTACATAAGCACCATAATCTGATACTAATTCTTGTAATTTTTCAGGCATTATTTGTGCTAAGTTTTTTGTTTCACCAGGGTCTTCAAATAGATTGTAAAGCTCCCATTGATTTGAACCATTTGGAGGTCTATTTCGTACTATCTTATAATCTCCTTTGAATAGAGCAGAATTACCGGTTACTTCTAAGCCGATTGCTTCAGAATCTGAATAATTCTTATCTTGCGAACCTGCTAATGATGCTTGTAGCGATTTTCCAATTATTCTTTCATTTACCCCACCAAAAACTATGTCATTTATTGTCGCTGCGATATCTGTTACAAAAGCAAAATTGTGATTTTTGCCTTTGGCTACACCTGGACCACTAATAATTAATGGCACTCTTAGGCCTCCCTCTGACATGTGAAACTTGAATAAGTGGCTTGGGCTTGCCATAGCTTGCGCAAACTCACTTCCTATAAATACATAACTATCTTCGTCTCCTAGGGTTTCATAATCCCGATCATAAATTGTTGTTTTTATCCATTCTCTCCAGACTTCGTGATCACTTGGATCGTTGCCTTCAGGACCATTGTCTGCTGTTACTATAAAAATAGTATTTTCATAAAGGTTCCTTTGCTTTAAATAATCAATAAATCTTCCAATGTGAAAATCCATTGCATCAAGCATGCCAGCAAACACAGCCATGCTTTTTATTAACATTTTTTTATCTTCCTCTTCTACTTGAGACCAGCTATCGTAGGTTGATAGAGAGTCAACAATGTCTTTATCTGACGGAAAGATTCCTTTTTCAATTGCAGAGTTTTTTCTTTGTTCTCTCAATATATTCCAGCCTGCTTGATAAGTTGTTAAATATTTCTCTATAAACTCTTTTGGTGCTTGTAGCGGGATATGTTGAGCTTGAAAAGAAAGATATGAGAAAAATGGAGAATCATGACCTTTATCTTCTTCTAAAAATTCAATCATTTGATCCACAAAAAACTCACTTGAATAAAAGTTTTCAGGCAATTCAGTTTTCTCGCCATTTTTAAACCAAGGCGATTCTAGATAATAAGGTAGGTAAGAATGATGGCTGAAATTGTTGCCTCCAGTTGCATCTAAGATAAATGTTTTATCGAAACCACGATTGTATGGCAATGCAGCAGTTTCTTCGCCCCCAAATGCTAGGTGCCATTTACCAGTCATATATGTTTTATAACCAGCAGGCTTAAGCATTTCAGCAATAGTTAGAGCATCGTCGCGTAAATAGCCTTCATAACCTGGGGTATCACGATATTTCCAAGGCATGACTTCAGGTATCATCGGAAGACCGGTATTATGATTATCCATGCCAGTCAAAAGCATTGCTCTTGAAGGCGCACACTCTGAGGTTGTGTGATAATTTGTAAAAAGCATGCCATTTTCTGCTAGAGAATCCATGTTTGGAGTATCAATTTCACCACCATATGCTTGTATGTCTGTTAAAGCCAAATCATCAATTAGAATCAAAACAATATTTGGCTTACTTGATGAATGAATAGCTGATGAAATAAAAATAAAAATGAAAGCAATTAATAGTCGCATAATCAATGAATTCTATTTTGCCACAAACAGGAATGCGCTCAAACAATTGAACGCATGCTGCCCCCCTTTCTTAAGTCTCTCAAAATTACAATACTGAAGTTTTCACTTATACTCAAGATAAATGAAAATTACTGAAAATTTTTTTGAGTCTAGTAGACACAAAACATTTTATCTAGCTGCTGGTCCAGAGTCTGGAGTGCCACTATTTTTCATCCACGGTTGGCCAGATTTATCAATTGGGTGGACAAAGCAAATTAAATTTTTTGCTTCACAAGGTTACAGGGTAATTGTTCCTGATATGAGAGGATATGGAGCTTCAACAATTCATGAAAAGCAAGAAGCTTACGCACAAAAAGAGATTGTTACAGATATGCTAGAACTGCATGCAAGTTTGAACTGTGAAGAAGCAATATGGATCGGTCATGATTGGGGATCACTTGTTGTATGGAACTTAGGCTTGCATCATAAAGAAGTTGTAAAAGGTTTGGGTAGCTTATGTGTTCCTTTTGGGTGGGGAGGTCATCCAGATAGTTATTTATCCTATATTGATAGGGAGCTTTATCCTGAAGATGATTATCCCTATGGCCAATGGGATTATATGTATTTTTATTATGAAAGTTTTGATCTTGCTATAAGACAGATGGAAGCGGATCCTCATAAATTTATTAGATTAAACTTCACAAAACCTTCTGATGATTTCAAAGGATGTTTCAATGCAGGCATAGGGGCAAGATCTATAACAGCATCAATAAGAAAGAATGGCGGATGGTTCAAGCAAGATGGGTTCAATGGATTGGATTCGATTCCAGATGTTCAAGCAGAAACTGACTTGGTTTCAGAAGAAGAAGTAAAAATATATGGAGACTATTTATGTAAAAATGGTTTTTTTGGACCTAATTCTTGGTATGTTAATGGCCATCTGAATGACCAATACGCTAAAGAATTAAAAGAATTTACAACTATTGATTGTCCGGTTTTATTTATTCAAGCGACATATGACAGTGTGCTGACATCAAATTTCAATACTCATAATAGGTTGGTTTGTACGAACCTAACTGAAGCAGAAATTGAATCCGGTCACTGGATGGCCCGAGAAAAGCCTGAAGAAACCAATAAGACAATCTTAGATTGGTTAGAAAGTATCTAGAAAAAAAAGGGGGCAAAAAATTGCCCCCCTAAAGGTAATTAAAAGGTTAGATTAAATCTTAAACCTATATTTCGTCCTGGCAGTGGTACTGCATCTTTTACAAAGGAATTTGAATTCCTAGCAACTTGATCAAGTGCATTGTTTGCAAAAGCAGAAACTCTAAGATTAGTCATACCGAAATCAAAATCTTTTACTAATTTGAGATTCAGCATTTTGTAACCTTCTGTCATTGTCTCAAACTCTGAGACATCAGAATGATCATCAACATCTTTGAGTACCATAGAAAATGAATAGTCACCTTCAACATATGAAGCTGAATAAAAGTTTCTTGCAGGCGCCATTCTTGGAATAAACCCACCGGCATCAAGTGTGCCTTCAACAACATCTCTACCGAAGGAAAGGTCTAATAGCCCGTTTCCAAGTGGATAAACTGCTCCAACCTCAAATTCATAGCCAGTTAATTTAGCGTCCTCTTGCACGAATTCTGCATGCATAAGTTCACCTTCATGCTCATCATGACCACCTTCTTCATCAGTATGTTCTTCCTCACCTTCATCTTTTAAGTAGATGTAGTTAGCAACACTGTTGTTATAAAGTGTGAAAGAGCTGTACATATTATCTTTCCTATACTTGAACGTTACATCAATATTGTTTGATCTTTCTGTATCAAGGTCAGGATCACCTTTTTCAAACCTTCCAGTTGCTAAATGTGGGCCATTCATGAATAGCTCCACAACATCAGGAGCCCTTTCAAAACTAGCCAAGCCTAAGTTGACACTGAGATTTTCTGTAAAGTCTTGGTCAAAGTTGAAAGCTACACTTAAGGTATTTATATCTAAATCATAAAGTTCTAGCTCTTCTTCTCCTTCATCTTCAGAATGATCATCTTCATCATGATGAGCTACTGAACCAGATCTTGAAATTTGGTCATATCTGAAACCTAGGCTGTATCTTGAAGATCCAAAATTTTGGCTAGCAAAATAACCAAGGGTTGTTTCTTCAGACGCTACCGGATTCATGAACGCTTCTTCACCAATGATTGATGAATCTTGATCGGCAACATTAAAGACAACCTTTCTTGTTACTGTTTCATTTCCGACATCAAAGATTAAACCAAATTCTGTTGCATCAGTTTTGAAAAGAGTTGGTTCCTCATGGCCATGCTCATCATCTTCACTCTCAGAATGATCTTCATCATGATGTTCTTCCTCAGCATGTCCCTCTAAATGAGAGTATTCACTATCTCTGAAAGAAAAATCTACTTTATTTACTAAAGGATATCCATTAGTGACGAATGACCCTTTGATATCGAGTTTATTAGAATCAACTTCAGAGAAAATTCTTTCACCTTCATGCTCATCATGATCTTCATCGCCCTCGCTATCTGAGTGATCTTCATCATGTTCTCCATGTGCTTCAACGTGGAACGGTATTCCCATTACACCTTCGTTATCACTGTAAGAGAAACCTACATAACCCCAATCTCCAGTTGTTGAAACACCAAACTTTGTGTAAGTGTTCTCAACATCAGAATTTTCAAGGAATTTAAGGCTTTCTTCATCATGATCTTCATCGCCTTCACTGTCTGAATGATCTTCATCGTGATGTTCTTCAGGATAAAGGGCATCAGCTGGTAGATCATAGTTACCAAATGTAGAATCACTTGCTACAAAAGTTACATTGAAACCACCGAGATTTCCTTTGTAAGAAAAATCTGTTACGTCTCCATCATTTACTGACTGAATTTCAGTTCCAAGATTAATTTCTGGTTCTAAGAAATCAGTTTGAGCGATGCTATTATCAACAACATTGATAACACCACCTGAACCACCATTAGCATATAGCAGTGATGACGGCCCTCTAACTACTTCAATTTGTTGGACGCTTGATAAGTTTACATCGTTGATATGATCTGGACCTAAAGCAGCCACATCTCGTACAACAACTCCATTTTCAAGAATTCTAACTCTTGAACCTGACATACCTCGAATTACTGGTTGGCCTACACCTGCACCAAAATCAGCAGAATAGACACCAAGAAGATCATCAAGTGATTCACCCAAACTCTGAGAGCCACTTGAGACAATATCATCGCCAGATATAACATGCAGCGGATCTTTTAGATCACTAACATTCTCTAAAGTTAAAGATGAAGTTACTACAACCTCTTCAACTTCTTCTGCAGTTATGTTTAGTGTTACAAAAGCACTTATTACTAGTGCTAAAAAATAATTTTTCATTTATTACCTCCTTTGAAAATTTATATTTTTAATTAAAAGTCTTTAACTTTTTGGAGGCGCTCTACTCAAGAAAGCTTTTCTCAATAGAGAACTATGAATATATATTTTAAAAAGGTAATTATTCTCTATTAAAAAATTAGGAATTGATTTTTCAGACTCAACAGGTTCAACTACATTGTGATTTTCACAAAATTCACACTCATATTCATATATCTCGACATCATTTAACTCATGTTCGTGAGCTATTGGTTCAAGATTTACTAACCCTGCGAAAAGCAGAGCACATAAGAGTATAAAAAGATCTTTAGTTTTACCCATCTACCTGAATTCTAATCACTTAATAAAAAATGTAAACAGAAATTGAGTAAAAATGGTGCCCAGAGGTAGAATCGAACTACCGACACAAGGATTTTCAGTCCTTTGCTCTACCAACTGAGCTATCTGGGCACAAGAANCAATATATTAATGCTTAATATTTTTCAAAGCAAAGGATTGTTCTATGGAAAATAGTTTAATCCTTTTCCATTTTGGCATTGCTACACCATTGCCAGAACCATGACCAGCCCGCAAGGCATCATATAGCATTACAGGATTAGAGCAGCCTTGATATTCTTGAATCCTTGCAGTGAATTTATATGAATGAGAAGGAACAACACGATCATCTCTTCTTGCTGTTGTTGTAAGAGTTGGAGAATAGCAGATATCCATTTTTGTTTGATGGTAAGGCGAAATCTCTATATTTCTTTGAAAGTCATTTTGATTAAGGATGGGATAGCCATAATCGCCGCGCCAGCCCCAACCTTCTGTAAATTCTGTAAATCTAATCATATCCATGACCCCTACAGCTGGTAGTGCTGCACCAAAATAATCTGGGTTTTGAATAAGAGTAGTTCCCACTAAGAGACCTCCGTTTGATCTGCCGCTGATCACAGTAGACTTTCTGTTTCCAATAAAATTGCTTTCAAGGAATTTTGACGCATATAAAAAATCATCAAAAACATTTTGTTTGGTATCTAGTTTGCCGGCGTTATGCCATCTTTTCCCAAACTCTCCACCACCACGGATATTCGCAACTGCTAATACGCCACCCATCTCGAGCCAAGAAACATATTTCGGTGTGAAAGACGGTCTGATCGAAATATTGTATCCACCATATGCATACAAAAATATGGGTGTATTCTCATTTAGCTCAGTCGAAGATTTATATGAGTAAGTAATTGGTATCATAGTCCCATCTTTGCTCTCATATTTTGTGCTTACTTCAACATAGTCTTTGGGATCAAAACCTGGAATGGCTTCCTCCCAGATTAGCTCTAGTGAGTCATTAGCAATATCATAGGCAAAATATTTCACTGGCTGTGTATAGGTAGCAACGCTAAACATTAATATATCTTCGCCAATGTTTTGAAAACCACTTATTGTGCCACTAATACTATCCGGTAAGTTCATTTCTAGCTTTTTACCAGATTTATCGAAAAATACGATCGCAGATCTCATGTCAGAGTTATTGATGTAGTCAGCTATTACATAATCGTCAATAAAAGAAACCCCTTTTAGTGCAAGATCAATTTCAGGAATGATCTCAATAAAATCAAAATCAGTAAATGATATTTTTACTAATCGATAGTTATCTGCTTCATGATTGGTTATAAAGTACATTCCTTCATCGTCGTTATGCACATAATTAAAACTTGCTTTGTTTACTGGTGTTATTGGCTCAAGCATTTCAAGGGTGCTTCCGAATAAATAAAAATTTTCTTCTTCAGAACCAGTAATAACTTTAATTAAAATATCTTTCTCATCGCCCACGAAAGTTACGGTGTAGTTTTGTTCTGGATTGATTTCGCCATAAAACATTTNTTCTTCACCAGAGACAAGATCAAAAAAATAAATTGCGGCATTGTAGCTCTGTTGGCTAAGTCTTTTTTCAGGCAAGGGCTTTGGATACTTATTGTAATAGAAGCCTGATGAGTCTGATTTCCAGGTAATATCTGAAAATTTGACTTCATTGACTTCAAAACCAAGCTCCTCTTTGGTTTCTAGATCTAATATCTTTATTGTTCGCCAATCAACACCCCCATCAGTAACTGAATATGCCAAGAACTTTTTGTCAGGAGAAACTGATACTTTATCGAGATTAAATGTTTGATCTGGTGACCATGTATTTGGATCAAGAATTACTTCATCTTGCTCCCCCTTTTTCATATACAAATGATGCTCTTCAGAACCAGAGTTATAAAAATAGTAATCACTCTTCGGATTAAAGAATGAGAGCGAGTAGTATTCAGAGCTGTAAGCTTTAGTGAGTATGTTCTGAATATCTTTGATTTCAGATTCTTCCAAATATTTTTCTACAAGGGCATTTTGTTGATCTGACCATTNAACAACATAGTCGGACTCAAAATCTTCCATGTATTTGTATGGATCNGGAACCGTGGTGCCATGTAGGACGTAATCTGTCGACTCCTTTTTTGCCTTTGGGTATTCAAAATCAGCTGAACAAGCAGAAAGTAAAAAAATTATTAATAGGTATCTCATATTTATCTCCTGAAGTTGCATTGAAGAAANTTCACAAATGCAGTATTTTTTATTTTTAACAGGTAATCAATATTAATGAATTTAGCTAAAAAAATAAAAGATATACATGAATCTATCTTTAAGTTTGTAATAGTCTCTAGTGGAGGGGGGAGCAATGCTATCGGCACTCTATTAAAAGTTCCAGGTGCAAGCAATTCAATTCTTGAAGCCTATATACCTTATGCAAAGGAGTCTTTAGATTTTTATCTTATGAGAAAACCTGAGTCATATTGTTCGTTAGACACAACCACAAGAATGGCTGCAAGGGCATACAGTGCAGCTAAAAAAATCGATCAACAATCAGATATAAAAAACCTTTTTGGNATTGCNATTACAGCTACTTTGAGCACTAATTATGAAAAAAGAGGAGATCATAGGTTTCATATTGCTGTACAAACAAGAGATTTTTCAAAATCTATATCCTGTANATTGGAGAAAGGAAAAAGATCTAGAGAACAAGAAGAAGAATTAGTCACTGAATTTGTTATTTCCTTGATATCTGAATGTTGTGGTTTTGAATTCGAATACCCTCAAACAGAAGAAAGCGCAAATCATATAGAGATAATGGCAAAAGATGGTTGGGCAGATCTCATGTCTGAGAAAACTGATTTTATTGCCTCATCTACTCAACACCCAAAATTAATATTTCCGGGCGCCTTCAATCCTGTACATGATGGACACATTGCAATGAGTAAATTAGCTGAAAAGGAAACAAACCAAAAAACTTTTTTTGAGATATGTATCCAAAATGTTGATAAGCCACCTTTGAGCTACCATCAAATTGATAGGACAATCAACCAGTTCCAGAATAATCAGAATTGGGTATTAACAAAAGCAGGAAAGTTTTCAGATAAAGCTAAATTATTTCCAAATAGCACATTTATTATTGGTGCTGACACATTNGTCAGGATTTTTGATGAAAGGTTTTATGCCAGCAGAAGCGACATGCTAGAACAGTTTGATATTTTTAATGACAATAATATAAATTTCTTGGTTTTTGGTCGTGAAAGAAGCGGTCGTTTTGTTGAGTTAAAAGACGTAACTATTCCAGAAATTATCAAAGATAGGTTCAAAGGNTTTGCTGAAAATATTTTTCGAGANGACATTTCGTCATCTGATCTAAGAGCAACAGAAAACTCTGATTGAATTATTGAGGCACATAGCCAGAAGGTTTCTCATAATCACCATTTTCAAGAAAAAGCATCATCTGGTCATTAAGCCATTTTCTACTGTCTTTTTGTGAAAGATCTAGACGTTTTTCATTGATGAGCATTGTTTGAAGTTGTATCCAGTCATTCCATGCTTTTTGGGAGAAATTTTGCTGTATTTCTTCTCCNTTNGGTCCGGGTAAGGGTGGNTGAACAATGGCATCAAGCTCCATATTATATTTTTTACAAAGAATCTTACCCATATTTAATTAATTTATCAGATATTGGCTTTGGCATGGCAATTTTTTTNANTTCAGCTTTTCTAAACCATCTGCCTACAGTTGGAGAGCATAAATCATTGTTTTTTATAAAAGAAATGTTTAATTCACGATGTGTAAGGTTGTGAATGAGGTCAACCTGATTTTGTTGTTCTTTTTTGACAGGTGGAATCCAGAGATTTTTCCAATATCCAAGCTCATCACTTTTGGTTAAGAAAATTTTGTCGTCATCTTCAATCAGCTGAAATGTGAGAAATTCTCTTTTCCTAATAACAGACTTCTTCTTCATCAAAGGAAAAGAACCTTTCTCATTAGCTTTACAATTATTATTTATAGGACACTGATTGCATTTAGGGTTTTTTGGTAAGCAAAGCTGTGAACCGAGATCCATGACTCCTTGTTGAAAACTGAAAAGATCATTCCTATCAAGAATTTGTTCTGACAAGCTCCAAAAAGATTTCTCTTCAAAATGTTCTTTGAAATAAATTCTACTAATAACTTTCTTTACATTGGCATCGAGTATTGGATATGGTTTATTGAACGCAATTGACAAAATTGCACCTGCAGTTGACCTTCCAATGCCCGGCAAGCTCATCAAGTCATCAAAATTGTCTGGCATAATGCCATTAAAATCAGCATGAATTACTTCTTTGGCTTTAAATATATAACTTGCTCTTCTGTAATAACCTAAGCCGCTCCATAGTGCATAGATATCGTCCTCTGTTGCAGTTCTTATTGCTTCTAGGTCTGAATATTTATCCATGAATTTTTCAAAAAACTTAATTGCAGTAGAAACTTGTGTTTGTTGAAGCATTATTTCAGATATCCAAACTCTGTAAGGGGTAACATTCTCCCTCCATGGTAGGTTCTGTCTGCCATTCAATGCATACCAATCAGAAATTTTTCGCCCAATGTTATGCTTTTGTATATTTTCCATCCTGATATTTGTAAATGATTGGTTGTCCAGTGGCTATTTCTAATTTCACAATGTCGTTTTCAGAAATATTTTCTATAAGCTTTACCAGCGCCCTTAACGAATTACCATGTGCTGAGACTAGTACATTTTTCCCGTCTGTTAGGTGAGGCAAAATATTTTTTTGAAAATATGGTACTACTCTATTGTATGTATCTTTAAGACTCTCCCCATCTGGAGGGCAAGTATCGAAGGATCTGCGCCAAATCTGAACTTGCTCAGACCCAAATTTTTGTCTGGCCTCATCCTTATCCATTCCTGTTAGACTTCCGTATGCTCTTTCATTCAAATTTTTATCTTGATACGTTGGAATATCTTCTTGCTCAATTTCCTTCAGTATTATTTTTGCCGTGTTTTGGGCTCTGACTAGTGCTGAGGTAAACATGCATGAAAAACTTAGCCCATATTCATTAATCTTTTTCCCTGCATTGACCGCTTCTTCAATACCTTTGTGTGTAAGGTCAGGATCTTTCCAGCCAGTGAATAGATTTTTTGCGTTCCATTCACTTTGGCCATGTCTCACAAGTACTAAATAATTTGAATGCATAATTCTTTTATATAATGATTATATTGTATAAGCTTAGTACAATTTTTTGATATGGATTTTGGTGATTTCTTAATAACAAGGTGGTATTTATCAGTGCCTTTGGTCATAGTTCTCATTCTTTGGTACATGTATGAGACCAGTAAGGGAGGTAAAAGAATAACCCCCTCAGAAGCAGTGAACCTTGTGAATAATAACGAAGCTATTTTTGTTGATATACGAGAAAAAGATGCCTTCGAAGTTGGCCATATTCATGGCTCTATCAATGTACAAAAAGAGTCTTTTGAACAACAAGAGCATTTATTAAATAAAGGAAAAGCAGTTGTCGTAATTTCAGAAAATGGACTGGATGCTGGAAGCGCAGGTGTTGAATTGCAAAAGTTAGGAATCGAAACAGTTTATCTTTTAAAAGATGGTCTAATCTCTTGGCAAGAGGAGAGTCTCCCACTGGTTAAGTGAGAGACATATTGCTTCAAAATTCTGGATAAGCTTCAATCCCAATTTCTTCTTCATCTAAACCTCTTTTTTGTATGTCATCAGAAGCTCTCACTGGAGCAAAGTAATTCAATACAAATAAGAACGCGTAGGTTAAAACAAAACCAAAAACTAGAATGCATAGCACCCCAATTGCCTGCCCGCCAAAGGTAACATCAGATTTTGTAAAAGGCACAACCATAACACCAAATATTCCAGTTACTCCATGTGCTGAAATAGCTCCGACAGGGTCATCTATCTTCAAGAATTGTTCAAAGAATACAAGAGCTCCATAACAAAGCAAGCCACCAAGTGCCCCTATTAAGGTAGATTCTAGACCCGTTGGAGAGTCAGGAGCAGCTGTAATTGCAACCAAACCGGCAATTGCTCCATTTAGCGCATAAATTATGTTGGTTTTCTTAAAAAACACTCTAGCTACAACTAAACATGCAACTACCCCACCTGCAGCGGCAGCATTAGTATTTAAAAATATTTGTGCAACTGCATTAGCGTTAGCAGCATCATTGATTGCTAATTGTGAACCTCCATTAAAACCAAACCAGCCCAGCCAAAGAATAAAGGTTCCTAAAGCTGCAATCGGAATATTCGCCCCATAAAGTTTATTAGTCTTGGCTTTTGGGAAGAACTTAAAATTTGTTCCAGTAACTTTCCCATATTTACCTACTCTTGGACCAACAAAAATTGCTGCTGCCAGTGCACATGCTCCTCCAGCCAGATGAACTGTACCGGAACCTGCAAAATCAGAATATCCATAATCAGTAAACAGAAAACCACCACCCCAATTCCAAAAACCTTGAATTGGATAAATTACTCCAGCAATAAAAGCTGCTAGTGCAAAGAAAGGCCATTGATTCATTCTTTCTGCCACAGCGCCAGACACAATAGATACAGCAGTTGCTACAAAGACAACTTGAAAAAAGAAATCAGAAGCATTTGCATGAGATGTGCCCATGCCCGCTTCTGAGCTTCCAAAGCTAAAGTCATAAGCAGAAAATACTGCCCCAGAGAAAGCATCACCTGGATACATTACCTTATAACCACAAAGCAGAAACATAAAACATGCTATTGAATAAAGCCCAATGTTTTTTGTAACAATTTCTGCAGTATTTCTTCTTCTAACAAGTCCTGCTTCGAGCATTGTAAAACCGGCAGCCATCCACATAACAAGAGCTCCAGTCATCAAAAAATAAAACGTGTTTAATGCGTATTCAATTTCAGACATAATCAAAATATGAGTATTCAGCGGTGAAAACCGCCAAAAAATCCTCTCTAAATAAATTACTTAGTTAGAGTTCCAACAATATGAGAAATAATCTTGTAAGGATCAGCATTTGACGCTGGTCTTCTATCTTCAAGATAGCCATTCCAATTATGTTCAACTGTATATACAGGAATTCTTATACTGGCCCCTCGATCACTTATACCATATGAAAATTTTTCGATACTTTGTGTTTCGTGTAAACCAGTTAGACGCATGTCATTGTCAGATCCATATGAGGCAATGCCTTCCTCATGAACTTCACCCAACTTATCGCAAATAGAATGGAAAAGTTTTTCAGTACCTGCTGTTCTCATTTCATCATTTGAGAAATTTGCATGCATTCCTGATCCATTCCAATCTCCAGTCTTCGGCTTGGGATGAATATTTACGCCGACACCATATTCCTCTGCAATCTTGTAGAGCAAGTACCTACTCATCCAGAGATCATCTCCAGCCTTTATCCCTTTTCCAAAACATTGGTATTCCCATTGGCCTAAAGCAACTTCTGCATTGGTACCAGTAAGATTAATTCCTGCTTCAATGCAAGCCTGTAAATGTACTTCTGATATTTCTCGACCAGATACATTGTCAGCACCAACACCGCAGTAATAATCACCTTGAGGTCTTGGTTCGCCATCTTCCCATCCAAGCGGAGAACCGTCAGGATTGGTAAAGAAATATTCTTGCTCAAATCCAAACCACCATTCATCTGTAACTACTTTATCAGCAGCATCTCGTGTATTAGAGGGGTGAACAGAATTATCAGCTGCTAGTACTTCGCACATTACCAAGTGATCTGGGCTTGTTGGATTCTTATACATCTGCACTGGTATTAGAAGGCAATCAGAACTACCCCCTTCAGCTTGTTGTGTTGAAGACCCATCAAAGGACCATTTTGGCGGCATGTCATCATTTAACATACCTTTATCAGTACCCCTTAAATCGGTTGCTTTAATTTTGCTCCTCATTGAGGGTTCAGGTTTAAAACCGTCTAACCAGACGTATTCATACGTTTTTATATCACTCATTTTTTCTCCTATAGAAAAATTAAAATTTTGCATTAGTTTTGCAGCACTATAGAAGTTAAACTCGACTGGGTTTAACGGTCGCGTTCCTTCAGCTTTCACCTACTTCCGTCTTCTTTCGAAGATGAACGATTTACGTTATCCGACTAACGGCGCGTTCCTTCAACTTTCGTCTACTTCCGTCTTTATTCTCATAAAGATGAACGATTTTAACTCTTACCCAAAAAGGGCTCCTTTTTAACCATGGAGTATGGTGCAAATGCAATGCAGTTTAAATGTAGTATTTTTAATTTGGATAAGCAATTAGATTTATGAAAAATGTAGAAGAATTTGAGGTATCTTTTTTTCTAAGCCATCAAAACTNTGTGAGCCTCCTTCNTCAACAACAATGTTGGCTCCCATAAANTATTTTTGAGCATATCTATAGTCNAGTGTTTCNTCNCCAGTTTGAAGNAGCACTAAATAATTCATAGGTGACGGATCCTCAATGAATATTTCCTCGAGACTATCTACCCAATCTTGGTCTATGAAGTACTTTTCGCCAGTATTAGGGTTTTCATTATCNCCCCTATCGTTTTCAAATATTTTGTAAGCCCAAACGGCAGGATTGATCATAGCTGCTTTGAGGTTATATTTTTCTGCNAGAAAAACTGAAAAATATCCACCTAGTGAGCTGCCAATTAAATGAATATTGAATTCATCTTGTCTCTCTTCTATAAACGTGCACAGTTGTTCAATTGCTTCTTTGGGATGGTTCTTGAGAGTAATTGATGCNACATCAAAAAGTTCATTATTCATGAGCTCATGTTTTAATAGCTCAGCCTTTCTTGCTTTGGCATGNGAATTCCAGCCATGGATGTATAGAATCANATTTTTTTTACTCATAAAAATCACCTGTAAGAATCATATCAAGAACTTCTGTAAAAAAACGNTTTTGCTGCGACTTTTCNTCTGTTGATTTAGGATATTTTTCAAATTGAAAAGGAAATTTGTTTGGCGAATAGCCATTAAAAGAAATAACTTCAACAAGCTCAACATCGTGATAAATTTGAGATTCAAAGCTGAAAGTATGAAGGAGCTTTGATTCTAGATTTGAGAAGCTTAGTTTTAATTCAGCTGTATGCTTGGATAATTCAGAATAGTATATTTCAGCTCTAAAGTTTTTTTCAGCATCACTATTTCTCAATTTGAACTTTTGTCTATTAAAGTTTGCCAATAATTTTTTTAATCTTAGATAGTTTGCTGAACAAATTGTTAAATGATGATTTGTTTTTTCGTATTCAGGCATTTTTGAAAGGAAGATAATCTTTAGACTTTATAAAGTAGTCTTTGATATGTTCAGATTCAGTCAGACAGTAGTTNCTTATTGCTTCTCTAAATCTCTCGTCAACAATCCAGTGATAGCTTGTGTTTAAAACAGGCTCAAAGCCTCTTTTTAANTTNTGATGGCCCTGAATTCCTGGGTCAAATTCTGAGCAATTTCTTTTGATGGCAAGTTCTATTCCTTGGTAATAACATGCTTCAAAGTGCAAAAAATTTATTGGTTCTTTAGCGCCCCAATACCTTCCAAAAAGNTTCTTCTCATGNTCAAAGAATAATGATGCCGCAATTNTTTGACCNCCTTTATGAGCAAAAACGATAATTGGATTNAGNTTTTTTAGTTTATGAAAAAAATTTGAAGTTAAGTATGGCCTTTGACCGCGTACTGCATATGTAATTGAGTAGAANAAATAAAATTCTTGCCAATCTGATTCAGAAATTTGCTCTTTGTNCTCAAATTCTATATTCAATGAATCGATGTAATTTCTCTCTTTTAACATGTTTTTTCTATGTCTTGAGGAAAGCACGCTCANGAAATCAGCAAACTCGTTATACCCTTTATTGATCCATTTGTAATTGCAATCGAGCCTTTCGATGAAGTTATGTTCTTTAAAAACTTTTCTTTGCTNCTCTTCTACAAATAAAGCATGTAAAGAAGAATATTCATTTGTCTCTGTATGTGATATCAAGCTATTTAATGCTTCAGCTTTTGCTTCATGAGAGGGCCCAATTATTCTTTTTCCATCGACAGGNGTAAAAGGTACACTCATAACTAGTTTGGGNTAATAGTTTTGACCATAGCGAAAATAGGTATTNGCCCAAGCATAATCAAATACAAACTCACCCTGACTATTTGTCTTTTCGTAGAAAGGTATGGCTGCACCATTATCATGAATTAGACACTGTGGCTTCCAGCCTGAATCATTATCTAAACAATTGGTTTTTTGTAAAGAATCGAGGAAGTTATGAGAAGAAAATGGATCTCCTGAGTGGTNCTTCAAGAAAATATCTTTGGTATTGTCTAAATTTGATTCAATTGAAAAGCCCATAATAATGTACAAATAAGAGCCCTGTAATCACTAAACCAATTTGATTATTAGCTTTGAAGGCCTCTAGGTTTCTCCCTAATTGAGAAAGCTTATTTTGATAATATATGTGGCCCACCATGAATAAAAACCCAACAAATAGAATTANAGATGCATTCTTAATNGTGAAGATTAAGTATGAGATCGCAAATAAACTTGAAAATAAAACTGTAACCCTTTGAGTGTCAGTGCCAAAAAAAATGGCTGATGAATTTAGTGATAGTTTTTTATCGTCATGGACATCACAAAGTGCATAATAGCTATCGTAAGCCATAATCCAAAATACACATCCAATATATAAAAATATTATTTCTAAATTTAGACCTCCAGCTGCAATTGAATAAGAAACTGGTAAAGATAAACCGAAAGTAAGGCCTAAAAACAATTGAGGAACTGCTATAAACCTTTTCATAAATGGGTAAATAATAATCATCGGTATAGCTATTACAGAAACAAATTTAATAGTGTATGCATTCGTCTGGAGCAGTAAATAGATACTGCTTAAAGCCATGGCGATTATGAAAACAAAAGCCTCTGTCCTTGTCAGCTGTTCACTGGCAAGTGGCCTTGTTTTTGTTCTCTCCACATCTTTATCAAAATCTTTATCTGCGAAGTCATTAATTGCACACCCCAGAGACCTAGTAAGAAACGATCCCAATAAAACAATGGTAAAGTTTTCAACATTAAGGTTATTAGAAATAAGCAAACCCCAAACTCCCGGCCAAAACAATAACCAAAATCCTATTGGATTGAAAAACCTTATTAAATGCAGGTAAGAGTTTAACTTAGTCATTAAACAAGAATACTTCGATCACTGAAAACTTTGAACCATCATATTCATAAATGCACTTTCTACCTTGAAAAACCTGATCATTTAGCTCGTAGGCCGCAACGTAAGTTTCACCTTTCATTATGCTGGGGTCTGAAAACAAAAATTTTCCTAAAGGCTCATTCTCAAGTTTTCCAAATTTTTTGAATTTAGCTATAACCTCATTGCTGAAAAATGATTCTGCAAAAACTATTGGCTTTTCTCCAGTAAGGTAAATTCTTCTTAAGTTACCTTCGGTATTCAACATCTCAAGTTCAATTTCATTATGAAGACATACCACTTCTGATATTACTTCTAATCTAATTTCCTGTTTTTCATTCACGAGCCTTTTCATGAGAGAGTTATTCTCCCTTACCCAACTATCCATGCTGGGGATAACTAAGTCTTGTTCAGACTTATAAAGGTGCCATTTTGTTTTTATTTTCGGTGTCATAGATCAATGAGGATTGATTATAATACTATCCTAAAGAAAGACATAAATATGGAATACAAAAAATGGGAGTGTATCGTCTGTGGATGGATATATGACGAAGAAAAAGGACATCCAGAGGATGGTTTAGAACCAGGTACAAGGTGGGAAGATGTTCCAGATGATTGGGTTTGTCCAGAATGTGGAGTAGGTAAAGAAGATTTTGATATGATTGAGATATGAGTGTACTTTCTCCTCCTAAAAACTTAACAAGAAATGTATTGCTTGGAATGGGTGCAGGTGTTTTGCTTGCTTCAATATTCTATTATTCACAGGACATAATTCCAGCTGCCTTATTTAGTGGTGTTGAAAAGTATGTCTTTAACTTAGGCGGCCAAATATTTAAAAATTTATTGATGCTAGTGGTTGTACCACTGGTTTTCTTTTCGTTAGTTTCCGGAATATCTTCATTAAGCAACATGGTAAAACTTGGCTCAATAGCTACAAAAACCATTGGTTTATACCTCATGACTACAGGTATTGCTGTCAGCCTAGCCCTTATATTTGGCTGGGTTTTTAATCTCTCAGGTTACGAGGGAGAAGTAGATTCATTTTCACCTACCACTGGCGATTCAAGTTTATACGGAACAGTAATGCGAATTTTCCCAAACAATATATTTGGAGCCTTCGTTGAAAATAATATGCTTGGCATTGTCTTCATAAGTATTTTATTTGGAATTGCGCTCAACTTAACAGATGAGCTTACTGGTGGTATGTCTAAGACTTTTGAAAAACTCAATACAGTATTTTTAAAAATAGTTTTACTTATTATGAGTTTTGCTCCGGTCGGTGTTTTCTGTTTAATGGGAAGTTATGTTATGGCAAAAGGCCTTAATGTCTTCGGTGATCTAGCACAATATGTGGCTTTATTAATCTTTGTTTTAGCCTTTCATCTTTTCTTTACTTATTCATTGATTTTAAAAGTTTTCGCAAATTTAAACCCACTGATCTTTTACAGAAAGATGAAAGACGTTGCGCTATTTGCTTTTTCCACTTCATCAAGTGCAGCCACTATACCCGTAACCTTAAAAACAGTTACTGATGAATTAGGTGTAAAGAAGGACGTTTCAGCATTTGTTGTCCCTGTAGGAGCAACAATAAATATGGATGGTACAGCTATAATGCAGGGGCTGGCTACGATGTTCATAGCAAGTACAGTTGGAGTTGATTTAACACTTGTGCAATATGGTCAAATTGTTTTATTGGCAATAGTTACTTCGATAGGAACAGCAGCTGTTCCATCGGCTGGAACAGTGACACTTGCATTGATCCTTGGTTCTCTTGGATTGCCTCTAGATGCAATAGGTTTAATACTTGCAGTTGATAGGATATTAGACATGATTAGAACAGCAGTAAATGTTTGCGGAGATGCAGCTGTGTCATGTATAGTAGCTAAATCTGAACACGAAATAGACGAAAAAATTTATAACGGGTAGTTTAATATGGAAAATTTTATTATTGGACCAATGACACCTTGGGGCCCTTTTGTCACAGGTTTTGTTGGATTGATTTGTGCTTTTGTTCTGTATGGGTTGATCATGAAATTCCCTGCAGGAAAAGGATCTGTTGTTAAAATTGGTGATCAAATTCACCTAGGTGCGAAAGTCTTTATGATCACTGAGTATAAGATTCTTGCCCCAGTTGTTGTGGCACTTGTAATCGCATGTGGTCTGTCCCCACTTGGATGGTATACAGCAACGGCTATTGCAGTCGGAGCGTTATCATCAGCTATTGCTGGTTTTATTGGTATGTACTCCGCAACTCAAGCTAATGTCAGAACAGCAACAGCAGCAGAAAACTCAGGCCAAGAACAAGCCCTATCTATTTCATTTTTTGGTGGCTCAATTATGGGTCTGTGTGTTGCCTCAATGGGCCTAGTTGGTTTAGGCGGCTTATATGTTTACTTTAGCGGCGCAATGGATGATCCAGACAAGATAGCAAAATCCTTAGAAGGATTTGGTGTTGGTGCTTCTGCAGTAGCACTTTTTTCAAGAGTAGGTGGTGGTATTTTTACAAAGAGTGCAGACGTAGGTGCTGACTTAGTTGGAAAGATTGAAGCAGGCATACCAGAAGATGACCCAAGAAATCCTGGTGTTATTGCTGATAACGTAGGCGATAATGTTGGTGATATAGCAGGTATGGGTTCTGATATATTCGAATCTTACTGTGGAGCGATGATAGCATCAATGGCTATTGCAGCTACCTATGGCAATACAGATCTAATGTTTCTGCCTCTG
>NYSP01000032.1 GCA_002683115.1 Gammaproteobacteria bacterium | reverse complement strand
TTGCTTTTAATATGAGTGACAAAGAACCATTTGCTTTAAGATCAAAATAATGTTCATAGCCAAGATCTATTCCAGAGAGTTGTGTTTTCTCCTCATTAAAATAAGTAGTAGTAACTGCAATCAAATCTCCTTCTGAATTTCTTGTAATAGTTGGTCCTTGCGGGTCAGCTAGCAATAAAGCTTGTGCGCTTTCAGCAACAATTCGGTCTTCATAATCTATTTCCCAGTAATCAACTGAAAATTTATTGTCATCTGTCTGCAATATAAGACCAAGGTTTGAGTTTGTTGCAGTTGCAGGCTCTAAATCAGGATTTCCAATTCTAGCTTGTCTAACAAAAATATTTACATCCTGGTCTCTAACACTTCCCAGATTGATATCGCTAGAAAACATTTGTGCCATAGAAGGCATAGCAAATGATGTGCCTTGAGAAAGACGTATTACAAAACTATCAATTGGCTGAAACTTCAAAGATATTTTTGGGTCAAGCGAAGAATAATTATCGGATGATTCATATCTTGCAGCTATTCTTAAATCTAGGGTATCGAAGAATTTTTTCTCACCTTCAAAAAAGGCAGCATATTTATTTCTATTTTCATCAACATTTATACCTCCTCCAAGAAAGAAAAGATCGGCTGTTTTTGTTATTTTGCCGTCCTCATCAAATTCAGCCCTTGCAAGATCATTATATTTTATATCCAATGTTTCATCATTTAACTGAAGACCTAGGACATAATTAAAATCTTCAATGGAAGATCTGGCTAAAACATCAATTGTAGTTAAGCCGCCAACTTTTGAGGAAATTTCTGCACCTCTAATATAGTTAGTAAGTTCAGGTGAGTTCGCAGTTGGATCAAAAATATTCCAAGTTAAGTCTCCATTAGGACCACCCAAACCCACCAAAGCATCCTGAAACCTTGAATCGATAATATCTGGCCTATTATGATCATTCCAATGTTCGCTTGTAGTTAAAGAAAAATCTATATCAAAGTCATTAAAGGTTGTTAGGTAGCTATAACTTAAATGAGTCTGAGCAATGTCTTTTGGAGATAAAGGGGAAGCATATTGTGCACCAAGTGGTCTTCCGAACCATCTCACAGGCACGTTAAATGGACTTCCTCCCTCACCCGGGTTTATAAATCGTGATAAAAAAGGCAATGCAGGGTAAGAAGGCGATTGAGGGTTGTCATTAACTTCTACATTCGAGTTTATAAGAGTTAAATTATGATTGTTGTTAGACAAATTGAAATAAAATTTTGAATGATTTTCGTCATTAACAATATTAAATCTTGTGCCGTATAGAAATCGACAAAAGCCATCTAGTATTCCACCATTTTCTTCACAATTTGGGTCTGGAACTATTTGTCCAGCATCATAAGTACCTGCATATATCCCTTCTTCAACAATGTCTGGCTCTGTAACAATAAAAGTATTACCTAATGAACTTACTGCAAGTTCTGCTATACCTGGAATTTCTGCGGCTGATAAAGGTGATCTATCTAACTGGTTGTATCCAAAAACTAAATCAAAGCCTAGTAAGTTAGCTCCAAATAATAGACCAAAAGTAGTTTCTTTGTTGTTATAGTTCTCAGTGGTTTGGTCACCAAATTTAATCTTAAAGCCATCAAAATTTTTGTAAGTTAAAAAATTTACTACGCCTGCGACCGCATCGGAACCATAGACAGAGGTAGCCCCCTCTTTTAATACCTCAATTTTTTCAAATGCAATTTCTGGAATAATATTTGAATCAATATAACCCTCTCCTTCATCTGATGGTGTTCCAGCAAAGGTATGTCTTTTTGAATTAATCAATAAAAGTGTTGAAGCGTGGTCTAAACCGCGCAATGTTATATTGGACATTCCTTGATCTATTCCATCAAGAGCATTTGTTTGAAAGTGCGAGCCTGAAGTGCTATTTAAAAACTTTGTTATCTCTGAGATGTTATTAATATTAAAATCATCGAACTCTTCGCTTGTGATTTGGTCTACAGGAGAACTATCTGATTCGATATCTTTAAGGGATGAACCAGTAGTAATGACTTCTTCGACACCTGTAGCGTAGATATTGCTAGGACCAAGTATAAATAGGCCTAGAAAGACGATGAAAAAAGACTTTTTCATTAACGGTATAGTACTTTATTTAATGTACTTTTTGTTTANTCTTTTTAATTCTTTCTCTTTTNAGTTTTTGGTAAAGATTGGTTGTCCTATCTTCTACAATNTTTTTTNCTACATGCCTTCTTATCCTAGCATGTTCAGATTTATGTAATCTGTCGCTCTTTGACATATTGAACTCCTATAGTTTCTGAGCTATCAGAGCTATAAAAGTTCAATAAATNTATTACTTTTTAAAAAAGTGAGACGTTTTTGAATTCCATATCAACATCAAAATCTCTGCCGTAACCAGCAATAGCGATTTCACCAATGTTTTGGGATTTCATTGAAGCTGTCATGAAGCCGTTTTTTGAAAATTCATCAAAGCTAATAACATATTCTTTCCAATCATCTGTAACATCAAATTGNGTNCTCATGTAAGACCATGGCGGCATTTTCAGACCTTTCATTGTTAAGTGGACTTCATATGTTTCGTTATTGCCTCTTGCAAGAAACTTAATGCCTTTAGCATTTTTCATTGGGTTTTCTAGCCTATGTGAAATTCTCACAAAACCACCATCTTTTTTAACAACATTCCCCATGATTTTAAAAGTTCCCTCGTCATAATCAGCCTGAAGGTTTGATGAACCTCCCATAACTCTATCCGTTACAACTCTCCACTCTTCTGGGTTTTCTGACATCTCAGCGTATGTAGTCATCGATAATAATAATGTTAGTAGTAAATATCTCATTTAAACAATTTAGTTGCTCACAGTATTAATTCAAGTCATTTTTGATTTGCATCAGTCTTTCTTCAAGTTCAAATAATTCATAATCTAATTCTTGAATAACTTTCAACCATATGTACTCCAGGTAAGAAATAAATAATGAAAACTCTGAAATATCATCAAATGATAAAGAGCTGTCTCCATAAGACTNAAGTAATACCTCTTGTTGCTTATGATTTAAATTAAATGACTTCGATATCATCGCTAAATCAAAAATAGGTTGGTTGTAACAAGCATAATCCCAATCAATAAATTTGCATTTACCGTTAAAAAAAATATTTTCATTGTTTAAATCGTTATGACAAAAAATTGCTTTCTGATCCTTTTTATAAAGTGCTTCAAAAATTTTAAATCCCTCTTCTATAATTGGGTCTCTAAAGTTACTACCTAGAATGTCTTGATATGATTTCATTTTGTCTTGAAATAATTGCACTTTCAGTCCTTCAAGCTGATTCGAGTGAAGATGTTTTATTGCTTGTCCCAACATATCTAACTGATGCTCTTCCAATACTTTTATTCCTACTTTGTCACCTAAGTATTCATAAATATTTGTATCTTCATTAATTAATCTAGGACATAAACTTTCAGGATATAGTTTTTCGTGAATGCTTTTAATCAGGCTCTGACTATTACAGAAAGGCAGTTCCTTTTTTTCTACAAGAACTCCCTCTNTTTCATTATTTTCTACTAATAAAACTTTTGATAACCCATCCTCTTTCAAAATTTTTTTGATTGTGTAGTTATGCATTTTCTAATCGCATGCTTTTTCGCCATGCAATAAACCCAAATATTACAAGGATTATGTAAATAGAGAAAAGCAGTGCAGTTGTATAAAGCTCTCTAGATAGAAAGAGAAATACTGAAACGAAATCAACTACAAACCAGTAATACCAGTTTTCTAAGATTTTTTTAGCAACCATGTAAGTGGCAATAATCGCTCCCCAAGTTGTGAAAGCATCAATATATGGTGATACTGCCTCAGTTAAATTGCTTAAGATTAATCCTGAAAAAGTAACTAAAACAATTAATATCAACAATATGTAAATATGGTTAATGATTGGCCAAGTTGAAACAGTTAGGNTGTTNTTGCTGGANCGGTTATTCCATTGAATCCAGCCATAGATACCCATTACTATGTAAAATATTTGCAAGCCTGATTCCATATATAAACCAGCGGAAAACATCACAAAAAGATACATTATCGAACTTATAATCCATGCTGCCCAACAGAGTATGTTCTGCTGCATTGCCAATATTAAATAAGTTATTGCTAATGCAGCTGCAACTATCTCAAACCAATTTGCAGTTAAGAAGTCAAAAATCATATCTTATGGATAANCCAATGTGTCTTGGATCTCCATGCCTTTCATATAAAGTATCTGCAAAATCTGGTGCCTCATTACCAAAGAAGAAGCCTCTTGTGGCGTAATACTCATCAAATAAATTTCGTGCCCAGATTTCAAATACCCAATCTTTGTATTTATAACCAAAATTTGTATTGACGAGGACATGAGAGTCAGATTTATTATTATGAGAATCTGAGTAATAGAAACCACTTTTTCCNGTAATATTTACATTCCAATATGTATTTTCAAAAGGCAGGTAATTCATGCCCATTGAAAATGAATTGCTTGGAGCATGNGCTTGGGCACGCCCCTCTAAATCTGATCTCGACTCCCAATTTTGAATTTCAGTTTCAAGGAGACCTAAATTTATATATGTCGAAAGCTGTTCTGATATTTCAGAATTAATGCTCATTTCTATTCCATAATTAACACCTTCAGCTGCATTTTGTGTGAGAAATACAAAAGTATTTGGATCATTTGGGTCAACTTGAGTTGATATTAAAACTTGTTGATCTTGTCTATCTGAATAAAATGCTACAAGCCTGAGATCAGAATTTTTTGACAATGGCATATCAATGCCTAGCTCATAATTAGTTAAAAATTCTGGATCGTACTCCAAATCTCCTTCTGAGGCACTATCCAATAAACCTAAACCAACGTTAAANCCNCCTTGTTTGTAGCCTTTAGCGTAATTTACGAAAATATTTTTCTCTGCGTCCAAACTATGAGAAAGAGAAATTTTACCTCCTGTCATACTATTTGATGGACTAAATCTCTCATCATTNGTATCAGAATATTTTGCAGACCAGTCTTCCATTCGNAANCCAACAGAAATTTTAGTAAAAGGTGAAAATTCATATTCAATATTTCCAAAAACAGATAAATTTGTGGAGCTATAGTTGCTGCTAGATGTGGTTAAGCTTGTATAAGGTGAAAATGGATCATTTGGATCGCCGTAAATCCCATCATCTTGTCTGTCATTNGTTTCTTCTAGTTTTAAGTAAGAAATACCAAAAACCCAATCAATCGGTAAGCGTACAGCTTTGTACTTTTCATTTGATACAAATCTAAATTCCTGGCTTATTGATTCTCTTGCCCTGAGAGTTTCTGAAAAATAATCATATGTGTATGGTGCATGCGAGTCACTATTTCCCCAGTCTGCATCATAACTAAAAACTACATCAGTATCGGTAGTACTAGTTAAACTTTGAAATTGATGGAACCTATTTTCTCTAAAAACTTTAAGCCCAAAAGTATTTGTTTTTTGTGAATCCATGCCTGGACGATCTGAAAGTGTNTTAAGTGANCCATCTATAGTCCAAATATCAGCAGGATCATCCATATCTACCTGACTTAATAAAACTTTTGCATCAGTTTTATTGTCAATTTCAAGATCAAGNTTTAAACGAACTGTAGTTTCATCTTTTCTNGAAGTNTCTGATCGATTTAAGTANAAATTTTCTCTGAAACCATCTGTATCATCTTTACGAAGAGCTAGTCTGAACTTAACATTTTTACTGTTGGTTAATGGACCACCAAAAGCCAAACCAGTACTTAAAGTATTGTAGTCTCCATATGTAATCTCTGATGTTCCCTCAAATTCTTCGGTTGGATCTTTGGTCTTTACATAAATCAATCCAGCTAAAGCATTTGCTCCAATCCTTGATCCCTGTGGACCTCGCAAGACTTCAATTTGGTCTACGTCAAAAGTAGTTGCTATGCCACCTTGACCAGAGTAATCAACGTCATCAATTAAGAAACCTACCGATGTATTCGGTGTCCCNAGATATCCAGACCTTTCACCGATACCTCTAATTTGAAAGTATCTTGCTCTAGAATCACTTGCAGCAAAATTTAAATTTGGTATTAAATAAGATAAGTTTTCAAAATGCTTAATTGGTTCACTCTTAATCTCTTCAGCATTAAGAATAAAAACACTTGAATCTTCATTATCAAGAGCTGTTTGACGATAGTCAGATTTAATGATTANTTCTTCTATTTCATCCGAAAAAATAATTTCAGATGCAAACAATAAAACGATNAGATATAGATAATTTTTGATGTGTTTCATGCAATTCCTCCGCCATCACTATATGGTTCAGGTTCAAAGGGTTCCTCTAAAAGATCTCAGGTTAAACCTCCCCTTTGCACTATCGTAATTATAACCAGACATGCTTTGTGGAATCAAAATTTCTGAAGGANGACTACTTTTCGATTAATAGGTTAGGCATTTCAGCTCTTTTTTGCAGCTGAAACTCATCATATANCTCACCTGTGGCTGTAAAGGCCCTGAATCTGAGAATATCATTATCTATATCAATAATTTGATAAAGCTGAGTGTTTTCTGCAAAAGTTTTAGCATAATTACCTTTCGTAATTTCATACATTTTCGGACCACTCACTGAAACAACATTAACTGTGCCAATCTCTGGATCATAAGCTTGCTGATAACCAGTTGGTACATTTTTTAAATTCTTGGTATCAACAAGTCCTGTTCTGGAGTAGGTATGATCATGACCACTTAAGATTAGGTCGACTTTGAATTTATCAAAAAGAGGTTTCCATGCTTGTCTTAACTCAATATTATCTCGGTCTGATGCAGGGGAATACATTGGATGATGAAAAGTAACAATTGTCCATTGATTCGGGTTCTGTTCAAGAACTTTTTCTAACCATGGAGCTTGGACTTCAAGTTCAGTATTAGAATTTAGTGAGATTAATCTAACACCTTGATAATCAAGAAAATATACTGTTTCTTCTAAGCTCTCTACTGGCACATCCTGTATTGGGAAAGAGAATTGCGGGCGCCAATGAGTACTTAATATAGGTTGTCCAGTAGGGTTTTGGAGTCGATCATAAAGTGGAGCACCTCCACCTAAAATTACTTTGCCTTTTAATTCGGTTTGAGAAAAACCAGTTATTAATTCAATGCCAGAATCAATTGATTCAATCTGACCAGTCTCTTTAACCAACAAAGATCCACTTTGCTCAAATTCATCTTCGATTATTAGTTTAAAGATTCCTGGCGCGTGAAATGTATATTCTTCGACTTCAATTTTTACTTCAATGCCTTTTTTATTTTTCCAAATTCTTTTTCGTTGTGAATCATCCAAATATTCATGATTTCCTGGTGTCGCTATTACTGGAATAGTGCCATTCACCCAATCAGGAGCTTGGTGCCATTCACCCCATTGAGAGTCCATATAATGTTCATCAATTAAATCGCCTGCATGAAGTGTAAATGCCGCTCTTGGTGCATCACGAAAAGCTTCCCTAAAAACACGTGACCAATGAGTTTTTACTTCGTTTTGAGCGTCACCAAAATATATAAAACTAAAAGGCTCAGGCTTTAAACTGGCAGTTTTAAAATGGTAATACTCAGTCCAGTTCTCCCCATCACCAACTCTATATGCGTATAGTGTTTCTGGTTCAAGGTCTGTAAAAGTAACGTTATGATAATGAGCTTCATTAATATCACTCATAAAATACGCAGTTGTAGCCTTATGTTCAGATATTTCTAGAGCTCTTCCGTTGGCGTTGGCTTTTGCAATTTGTGCTTTACCTTGTTTTACACTTATGTCGGTACGCCATGTTACTGATTGCGTCGAAGTGGGATTATCGTTCCAAGTTAAAACAACTCTATCAGGCAAAACTGATGGTGCATGAGCAATATCTTCAGATAGCTTTGATGGGCTCCAATTATCATGGGATGTGATTGAAAAGCTTAATAAGCAAAAAAGAATTAGGTTAAGTCTCTTCATGTCCATCTCCAATGGTGGGTCTGGCTGGATTTGAACCGGCGACCTCACCCTTATCAGGGGTGCGCTCTAACCAACTGAGCTACAGACCCAAAGAACAAATTATTATAGATTTTTTAATTCTTAAGTCTACAAATCAATTTTTTGGTATTTAAAATTTTGTGTTGAAAAAATTATATTTAAAAGCAAATAGTAATAATGAAATATTTAATAATCATTCTTATTATCCTATCCACCGCCATCGAAGCAGCAGGATCCAAAAAAGTTAATCCTACTGAGCTTTATGAAAAAGCTGAAAAATATCTATACATTGGTGATTACAATGAGGCTTTAAAGGTACTTAAAAAATATGTTAGAGCTGAAAAAAAAGATCCAGATGGTTGGAGCATGTATGCATTTGCACACAGAAAATTAGAAAAATATAAACAGGCTGACAGATATTACAAGAAAGCATTACAACTTGATCCTAACCATAAACAGGCTCTTGAATATCAGGGTGAACTGTTTGTTGAGTTAGGCGATATTGACTCAGCAGAACAAAACCTTTCTCTTTTAAAAGAGCTTTGTCCAAACGGTTGTGATGAGTTGGACATGCTTGAGAAATATATGGATAAAACAGCTAAGAAATCTTGGTAATCACTCTTCTGAGAAGTGCATTACATTATTTTCTTCAAGTCTACTAATCAATTTCTCACCCATTGCTGGCGCTGTAGTATATATCCCGCCTTCTAAATCAGGGCAGTCAAAAAGTAAGCATAAAGCGCTTTCAGCTATCATTTTAGATGTTGAAGAATATCCTGGATCTCCTTCACCCTTAACTGAAACACTGACTTTTATTTCTCCTTGATCAACGCCAACAAATAGCATGTCATAATTCCCAGAATCTCTAGATTCTTTTGATGGACCTTCGCCTGGTTTAGGTACATTCTCTCCCATTAGAGGATTATAAGCAGCAATTGCTTGAGCAATTTTTTGACCCTCATCGCCGGGTCCAGCTGAAAACATTTCATCGTAGAGAAAATCTTTTCCATATGGATGACCCATCATGGTATTTGATCTGTGAACGTTCTTTGTATTGATTGCTGCCATAAAAAAAGGCGCAACCCATTCATTAGTTACATCGTCATGGTAAGGTTTATTATCTCGAGGCTGATCAGGGCCTTTGAAACCCTCACACAAACAGAAGGGGTCGATTAAAATGTTAAATAAATCAGGGTTTTCTCTTAATTTACTCATAGTTGCTTGCAATGAAGCTGCAGTACCACCTGAAAATTCACCTTTCATCGATCTAACTCGGCATTTTATATGTTCAACAGGCTTATCAAACCTTTCTTTAGCTAAGTTTTGCAAATAGAGAACTCCAAGATCAGATGGAATTGAATCAAAACCACAACTATGAACAATTCGTGCTCCACTTTCTTTTGCTTCAGCTATATGTTTTTGCATATCATGCATCCATCCAGGCTCACCGCTTAGATCAACATAATCAACACCGTGTTTTGCACACATAGCTAAAATATCATTTCCGTAAAGCTGGTATGGTCCAACAGTAGTAAGTATCAAACGAGTCATTTTCATGGCCTTTTCTATATCTTCCATGTTTGATGAATCAAGGATTAAACTTGGAACATCAATAGATAGCTCATTTTTAACAGCTTCAATTCTTTCATGGTTTCTTGCTGCAATAGCCCATTTAAGCTTGCCAGAGTATCTTTCATTCAGATATTCAACAACTAGTTTTCCTGTGAAACTTGTTGCTCCAAAAACAATTAGATCATATTCTTTAGCACTCATTTCTATTCTCCTTTGATGGTTACATACATAATTTTTTTCTTCCCAACTTGAATAAGTAGTTTACTATCGAAAGCAACATCAAATTCCTTTGATTCAACTTTTTCCTGATTAACTTTAACAGCACCTTGATCTATTAATCTCAATGCCTCTGAAGTGCTTACTGCAAAACCCACATCCTTTAACAAATTAGGTATTGGGTAATTACCTGAGTGTTTTAATGTTATCTCTTCAATATCACTTGGTAACTCATTAGTTGAAAACTTTTTAAAAAAATTATCCTGTGCTTTGTCCGCTTCTACTTTTGATGTGAATCTCTCTGTTAATTCGTGAGCAAGGGCGATTTTGACATCTCTCGGATTGCCACCTTTTTCTATATTTTGTTTTAAATTTTCAATCTCACTAGTGTCTTTTAAGCTTAATAAATCAAACCACTTAAACATTATTTCATCTGGAATTGACATAGTTTTGCCGAAAATTTGATCGGCATTTTCGGTTATTCCAATATAATTATTTTCAGTCTTAGACATCTTTTTAACGCCATCCAAACCCTCAAGAAGTGGAAGAGTGATAATTGTCTGAGGCACCATGCCTATGTTTTTTTGAAGGTCTCTTCCAACCAAAAGATTAAATTTTTGGTCAGTGCCTCCAAGCTCAACATCAGCTTTAAGCTCTACTGAATCTTGTCCTTGCATAAGAGGATATAAGAATTCATGAATAGAGATAGGTTGATTATTTTTGTATCTTTTTGAGAAATCATCTCTTTCAATCATTCTGGCAACTGTAGATTGAGCCGAAAGTTTAATCATATCAGCTGCACTCATTTCATCTCCCCATCTGGAATTAAAATCAACTTTTGTTTTTTTACTATCAAGTACTTTAAAAACTTGCTCCTCATAAGTTTTTGCGTTCAGCTTTATCTCAGTATCAGTAAGTGGAGGTCTTGTTTTATTTTTGCCACTAGGATCTCCGATTCTTCCAGTAAAATCTCCGATCAGGAATACTACGGTATGACCTAAATCTTGGAATTGGCGCATTTTTCTGAGGATAACAGTATGTCCAAGGTGTAAATCAGGTGCTGTTGGATCAAAACCTACTTTTATAATCAATTTTTTTCCTGATTCGATTTTTTCAATTAATTCAGCTTCACCGATGATCTCATCGATACCTTGTTTTATAATCTCAATTTGTTTTTTAGAATCATTCATTTAGCTTTATATATAATATCAGAACATGTACACAGGCTCTCATATAAAATTAATTCTTGCTATTTTATTAATCCCTTCGATTTTTATTTTTTTAATAGCAGCTGATTCTGAGAACAGAAGCTTTAGTGAACAGCCAGAGCTCACTATTGAAAAAATTTCTTTTCAAACTGAAGAGGCTAATCTTGATCTACCAAAAGAAAATAAAGTGATTATTAAATCTGGTGATACTTTTTATTCAACTATGGTAGATTTTGGCGTTAGTCCAGTAGTGATTAATCAAATCGGGCAAGACAGAGACCTTAAAGATTTCATTAGCCTAAGAGTTAATGATCAAATTTATATAACCATAAAAAATGGAATAACATATGTGAAAAGATTTAATGAAGATTTTTATATTGATGTCCTCACAATTGAAAATGGTGAATATGAATTTGAGAGGCAAAGAAATAGCCTTGAAAAGATTGCTCAATTTCGAGAATTTATAATCACTGATTCACTTTATGCTTCTGGAAAAAAAGCTGATGTACCAGAATCTGTCTTAGGGGACCTGATCTATATTTTTGGATGGGATATTGATTACGCCTATGACATCAGAAATGGCGACACAGTGAAAATTCTTTATGAGGATGTTTTCTCAAACGGCCGATTAGTTTCGCATGGAGATATTTTGGCAGCTGAGTTCACAAATAAAGGCTCAGAAATAACTGTAATAAGATTTACGCAAAGAGGAAGAAAGGACTACTACACAACAGACAGCAATAATGTACGAAAAGCTTTTCTCAGAACTCCAATAGAATTTGCAAGAATAAGTTCACACTACAATCCTAATAGAAAGCACCCTATCTTAAACAAAATTCGAGCTCACAAGGGAACTGATTATGCTGCAAGAGCAGGAACTGCTGTAAAAGTAACAGGTGATGGTGTTATAAAAAGCGCCCAGTATTCCAATTCATATGGTAATTACATAGATGTAATGCATTACAACAAATATATGACTAGATATGCTCATCTAAGGGGATTTGCAAAAGGTATTAAAAAAGGTGCAAAGGTGACTCAAGGGCAAACTATTGGTTATGTAGGGTCAACAGGCTTAGCTACTGGGCCACACCTTCATTATGAATTTCATATAAATGGCAAGCATACAGATCCTGTAAAAGTGGAGCCACCAAACGCCCAATCCATTAATTCTTATAATAAAAAATACTTTGATAAGCTAGTTGCAGAGAGATCAGAAATTATTTCAAATATCACAAGCATCCAATGAAAAATTTTTATATAGGTTTGATGTCTGGAACTAGCCGAGACAGCCTTGATGCATGTCTAGTAAATTTTGATAAGGGCTTTCAATTAATTGACACAGCTACAATAGAATTTAGTAAAGACTATAAACGTTCAGAAGACCAAGATTTCATAGGAAAAGAAATCACTCAAAAAAGTATTGAGATAGTTAATTTCTTGAGAAAAAAATGGCCAGAGAAGAATATTAAGGCTGTAGCTTTTCCAGGGCAAACAATTTCTCATACAGATGAATACAGTATCCAAGCTGGTAATCCTGAAGAGATCAATATGGAAACTTCCTTACCTATTTACGCAGATTTTAGAAATTTTGATATTGCTAGAGGAGGCAGGGGTGCGCCTCTAGTACCTGAATTTCATAAATACTTTTTTGCCAAAGAAGGCGTTTCTCAGCTTATTTTCAATATTGGTGGTATTTCAAATGGAACACATCTTGTTGGCAATACTATTTCTGAAGCATCAGATGTCGGACCCGGTAATTGTCTGCTCGACTTAATGGCAAAAAATCTGAATATCGGGGATTTTGATAAAAATGGAGATACAGCTGCAAAGGGAAAATCAAATATTAGGCTTTTAAACTTTCTTCTAGAAAAATTAGAGCATCTTGCTTACCCAAGGGCAGATGACATTAGTTTTTATTATGAAATATTTGAATCTTCTAAAAATTTTCAAAAAACTGTAAGTTCAAACGACATTTTGTGCACACTTGTTGAGTTGAGCGCGCTCAAAATTAAAGATTTTCATGTTTACTGTAATTCTCCAGATATTGTCTACATACATGGAGGAGGAATTTATAATGCTTTTCTCATGCGTAGAATCAAAAATTTATTGGGAGTAAGTGTGGAGACAACTGAAGAATTAATAGATTCAAAATTCGTTGAAGCTGCTGCTTTTGCTTATTTAGCCTACAAAGAAAGAGCGCACTTATTCAAATAGAGAAAGAAGCTCCACAACCGCAAGTAGAGGAGGCATTAGGATTTTCGACAGTAAACTTAGAACCCATTAAATTTTCAATATAATCAATTTTAGAGCCCATAATATATGGGTAGGACATATGATCTAAAACCACGGAAACGCCATCACCAAAATCTAAAACAGCATCCTCATCTTTATCAAAATCATCAAATTTAAAACCATATTGAAATCCTGAACAACCACCTCCTGTTACATAAACTCGGAAGAACTTATCTTGCTCAGAGGCTTTCAGCGCTGAGATTTTTCTTAATGCACTATCCGATAGTTCAAATGGTGCTGCTTTTTTTGTTTTGAGTTCCATAATTTAATTTTCAACCTAATTCTATCAAAAATACTAATTGACTTATAATTCTCTTACCTATGAAAAAGCTTTTACTTTTATACTCCAGTACGGATGGACATACAATTAAAATCCTAGAGAGAATAAAAAATAATCTGGATAATATTCTTGATAGTGATATTTTGAGCTTAGATCAAACAAGTTCAACTAATCTGGAGGCTGTTGAATGTATCATTATTGGTGCAAGTATACGATATGGCAGGCATAAGCCTTCTGTATATAAATTTATCAAGCAACATAAATCTATTCTAGAAAATAAAGTGACAGGTTTTTTTAATGTGAATGCTGTAGCAAGGAAGTTAGATAAAAATGAGGTGAATACAAATCCGTATATGAAAAAATTTCTGAAATTATCAGGATGGAAACCAAACCTACTCTCAGTTTTTGCTGGGAAAATATCTTATCCAAGCTACGGTTTTTTTGATAAGCATATGATTAGATTTATTATGTGGATGTCGAAGGGTCCAACAGACATCACACAAACTTATGAATTTACTGATTGGCAAAAAGTTGATGATTTTTCAATGCAGATAAAGAATCTTAATAAGCAAGAGTATTAGAGATAACTACAAACATTGCTATTGGCTTAATGAGACATATAAATCTATCATTATTAAAAGGATCTAGTTAATTGATCAATGAAAATTAAAAACTCTGAAAATTTATTTGAGAAATCAAAACATCACATTGCAGGTGGTGTAAATTCTCCTGTTCGAGCTTTTAAGAGTGTTGGCGGCACACCAATTTTTTTTAAAAAATCTAGAGGGTGTTATCTATATGATGAAGATGGTAATAAATATTTAGATTTTGTTGGTTCATGGGGTCCAATGGTTCTTGGTCACTCAAATAAAGAAATAATAAGTGCAATTAAAAAACAAGCTAGTAAAGGAATAAGCTTTGGTGCGCCAACAAAAAATGAATTGGAAATAGCCAAGCTTATTAAATCCTACATTCCAAGCATTGAGAAGCTAAGAATGGTGAATTCAGGCACAGAAGCGACAATGAGCTGCATCAGACTTGCAAGAGGATCAACCAATAGAAAAAAGATAATTAAATTCATTGGTTGTTATCATGGACACGTAGATTCACTTCTTGTAAAAGCAGGGTCAGGGCTTGCCACTCTGGGAGTTCCAGATTCGCCCGGCATACCTGATGAACTTTCAAAATTAACTATTTCACTTCCCTACAATGATATCGATGCAGTTACAAAAGCATTTGCAAAGTATAAAGATGACATTGCTGCAGTTATCATTGAACCCATTGCTGGAAATATGGGTTTTATCGAGCCAGATAAAGAATTTGTTCAAAAACTAAGAGATTTATGTACAAAAAATCAATCAATATTAATTTTTGATGAGGTAATGACTGGATTTAGAGTAGCTAGAGGCGGAGTGCAGGAACTTATGGAAATTGAGCCTGATTTAACTGCTTTAGGCAAAATAGTTGGAGGTGGTTTGCCGGTAGGAGTTTATGGTGGGAAAGCAGAGATAATGAATAATATTTCTCCAGATGGTCCTGTTTACCAAGCTGGTACCCTATCAGGAAATCCAATAGCTGTAAGTGCAGGAACAGCTCTGCTTAAACAATTATCAAATAAAAAAATATTTAAATCACTCGAAAGAGTAGCGCTGAGTTTCTTAGAGCCAGTGAAGCATGCTGCAGATGAGATGAATATTCCGTTTTCATTTAGTGTGCGTGGTGGTATGTTTGGTTTTTTCTTCTCAAAGTCGTTACCAAGAAATTTTGATGATGTACAAAATTCTAATATAGAATTTTTTGGAAAATTTTTCAGAAAAATGCTTATAAGTAATATATATTTACCGCCCTCAGCTTATGAAAGTTGTTTTATTTCCACACAACATGATGAGGCTAAAATGAAAAAGGCAGCTAAAGTTGCAATTAAAGTCTTGGAGGAGCTAAAAGATGAAGTTTGATGTAATTGGAGTTGGAAATGCATTGGTTGATGAGACCTACTACGTAAATAAGGACTTTGTGGATTCAACAGATTTATTTTTTAACCAATTTAAGTCCATTTCCTTTGAAGAGCAGGAAAAAATCCTTTCAAAACTTCCTGAGGGTTCATTGCCAGATGTAGTTTGTGGTGGCTCAACTACAAATAGTCTTGCTGCTACATCAAATTTAGGATCAAATTGTGCCCACATCTGTCAGTTGGGTGCGGATGAAAGAGGGAAACTTTACGAGGAAAATTTACAGCTGAATGAAATTACATCTTTAAATGACTTTTATCATACAGAAGTAAGAACGGGGAGATGTCTAGTATTCATTACACCCAATAGTGAAAGAACCATGGGTACGTATTTGGGAGCATCAGAGAGACTGATAGTAAATCCAAAGTTTATAGAGTTTGCTAATCAATCAAAAATTCTATTCTCTGAAGGATATCAATTCACTTCTGACGAAAACTATGGTGCTTTTTTAGAAATACTTAAAGGCACAAATGAATCGACAAAATTAGCTTTGAGCTTATCTGATCCTGGAGTAGTTCAAGGCTTTAGATCAAGATTTGAAGAAGTTTTTTCTCACAGGGTCGTTGATTATCTTTTTTGCAATAGGGAGGAGGCTACTGCTCTTGCTGGAGAAAATTATCTCGAGATCATTCAAAAAATTGCTAAGAATTTTGTTGTGACTAATGGTGCCGATTCCTCAGAAGTAAGTGAAGGAGGCGAAGTATCAATAATTAAAGCGCATTCTGTAAAAGCAATTGACTCAAACGGCGCTGGAGATATTTTTGCAGGTGCTGCACTGCATAAGATTATTGAAGAAGAAAGTTTTTATGAGGCATGCAAGTTTGGAAACTATGCATCATCAGTAATAGTTCAAGAAAAAAGTCCTAGACTTTCTATTGAATCTTACAAAAATCTTTTAAACGGCTACAACAAAGTTTAAAAGTGACGCCTGATATATATAACGACAAGAGATTTGGTGTAAACAAGAAAAATATATCTATTAATGCTCTAAACGTCATTTCTAAATTACAAAAATCAGGATTTCAGGCTTTCATTGTTGGAGGTGGTATAAGAGACTTGATAAAAGGGCTTCATCCAAAAGATTTTGACATTGTTACTAATTGTGAGCCTGAAGAGATAAGGAAAATCTTCAAGAATTCCCGAATAATTGGTAGAAGATTCAAGTTAGTACATATTGCTTTTTCAGATGAAATAATAGAAACAACTACATTTAGGTCAGGAAAAGATGAAGATGCTGACTCAATTGAAGTTAACGATAAAGGCAGAATACTTCGTGATAATAAATGGGGTACCCAAGAAGAAGATGTTTTCAGAAGAGATCTAACAATCAATTCAATCTATTACGATCCAATCTCTAGTGAAGTCATTGACTACACAGGAGGAATAAAAGACCTAAAAGATAAGAAGATAAGCTTTATTGGTAAAGCTGGAGATAGAATTCTGGAAGATCCTGTCAGAATTATCAGAGCAATAAGATTTGCAGCAAAACTAAACTTTAAAATTGATACCGAAATAACGAAAGCCATACAAATACACCGCCAACATTTATTGGATATGCCTCCAGCACGCTTATATGAGGAAGTCATAAAATTATTTCTTTCAGGGCATGCAGAAAATTCTTACCTTCTCTTGAAAAAGCATGGTGTATTTAATGTGCTTTTTCCACATCTTCAAAACTCATATGATGAATATGAAGATTTTTATATAGAAGCTTTTAGAGAAACTGATAAAAGATATATCTCTGGAAAAACTCTTAATGTTGGATTTCTGTATGCTATTCTTCTTTGGCCTAAGGTTGCAGTAGAGTCTGATATAGCAAATCACATAAACTTTAAAAAATTTTACAGAACAATAGCTAGTGTCATGAGAAAACAGCAAATGATTACTTCTGTTCCAAGAAAATTTACAAGCTTCATAAAAGATGTTTGGATGAATCAAATTAGATTCTCTAGGATTGGAAAAAAATCAATTAGTTTTACTCAAAGCTTAAGATTTCGTGCAGCATATGATTTTCTATTGATTAGAAAATCAATTGAACCAAAGTTATCACAATCAGTTAATTGGTGGACAGAATTCAAAACTGCAAATTATGATAAAAAGATAAGATTATTGAATACTCGTAAAAAAAATAGAAATGCAAAAAGGTGAATTACCAAACTATATTGCAATAGAAGGGCCAATAGGTGTTGGAAAAACTTCTCTTGCAAGAAAAATTTCTTATGAATTTGGTCATGAATTGTGTTTAGAAGAATCTGATGACAATCCTTTCCTTAAGCCCTTTTACGGAGATAAGAGAAACTATGCCTTTGCATCTCAATTATTTTTCGTTATGCAAAGATCTCATCAGCTTAAAATGTATTTCTCAGATGGTCTTATTCAAAGAAAGGTAGTATCTGACTTTATGTTTGAAAAAGAAAATTTATTTGCTGAACTAAATTTAACAAAAGATGAGTTTAATATTTTTAAAGAAGTTAAAGCGAAATTTTATAATACACATCCAAAGCCAGATTTATTGATTTATTTACAAGCAACGCCTGAAAGAGTACTTGAGCGTGTCCACAAAAGAGGCAGATCTTATGAGAATGAGATGCCCTTAGAATATCTAGAAAGTATATGCGAAATGTATACCGAGTTCTTTTTTAACTATTCTGATTCACCTTTATTAGTTCTAAATGTTGATGAGGTTGATTTTGTAGGCAGCGATTCAGATTATGAAAAGGTTCTTTCTTGTCTTAGAAGGGAGATTAAAGGCAAAGAGTTTATAGATTTATCTCCCAGCTTTTTCTCATGAAAATAGACATCACAAATTATTCTGAAACTGAAAAAGTTGCATCTGCGCTTAATTTATATATTCAATCAACTAATAAACCTCAAATCTTTTATCTATCTGGTGATCTTGGTTCGGGCAAAACAACTTTAGTTCGGGAAATTTTAAAATCAATGGGATGGAAGGGAGCAGTGAAAAGCCCAACCTTTAGCATTCTCGAAGAATATGAGATCAATGAAAGGAATATATTTCATGCTGATCTATATAGGCTAAATAATGAAAATGATTTTAATATGCTTGGATTAGAGTTGAATGAGAATTCAAATGATATATTTTTCATTGAATGGCCAGATAGAATTTCGAAATTAGGTTTTGGTTCGGAATTTTTCTTTGAGTTATCGGTAAACAAAAATACAAGATCAATCACAATGGAATCAGATGAGCCAAGTTTCTCAAGCTGCATTGATCGGATCAATATCGATAACCCAATTTGATACATCCTTTTTTTCAAAGTTTGTTTTTGAAACAAAATCTTTAAGTCTTTTAGTCATAACTTCATAATCAGCACTTTGAATAATACAGAACATTCGATGTTTATAGCCTGATTTTGCAATAGGGCCTTCAAACGGGCCATATATCTCTAATCCTTCTTGAGACAAGCTCTTCTTGGCATTTACTAAAAACTTTCTAACCCTTGCTTGATTGGCATCTTCTGCTTTTAGGTAGGATAGATTTATAAAAGGTGATAAACCTAGCTTTTTTCTTTCCTTCAATAGCTCATTTGCAATTTTATTGTAATCTCCAGACTTAATAAGTTGGAAAAGTGGATGATCAGCAACTCTTGTCTGAAGAAATACATCATTATTTATCCCTGTTCGACCCGCCCTTCCAGCAACTTGAATAATTAATTGTGCTGTTTGTTCTTGCATGTGAATATCTGCACCAAATAAACCGAAATCTAAATTTAAAACAACTACAAGACTTACTTTTTTGAAGTCATGNCCTTTAGCAAGAAGTTGGGTACCAATGAATACTCTTGGTTTCTCATCATGCAGGTATTTTGAGCTCTCCTCTCTTCTATTTTTTCCAGCAACAGAATCTTTATCAATTCTTACAACTTCTGAGTACGGCATAACTTCCTTAATGGTTTCTTCTATTTGTTGAGTTCCTGTGCCTTTAAAAGAAAAGTCTCCATCTTCACAATTTGGACACTCAGATGGAATGCCCCAAACACTCTCGCATCTGTGACATTTCAATCTTCGTACATCTTGATGATAAACAAGGGAAGTTTCACAACAGTTACTTTTTGCTATCCAACCACAACTATTACACATAAAAACAGGCGCATAGCCTCTTCTATTGAGTAAGATTAACGTTTGAAATCCTTTATCAAAATTTGCAACTATTTGATCAATAAGGCTTTTAGAAATCCCTCCATGTGTATCCTTTTTATTAGCNGCATGAATTGTAATTTTTGGCATTGTTGAATTAGATATTCTTTTGGTAAGAGAACATTTCTCTATAAGTTGTAAATTAGCTTTATTTAGATTTGATAATGAAGGTGTAGCTGAGGCATAAACTATTCTCACGTTTTCAACATGTAGAAGCCTTGCTAAATTTCTTGCATCATATCGAAAACTTTCTTGTTGCTTATAAGATTGGTCATGTTCCTCATCAAAAATAATTCCACCAAGATTGTTAATTGGAAGAAAAATTGCTGATCTTGTACCAAGAATAATTTTTGGGCCTGATTTCTTTGCAGCTAACCAAATTTTAATCCTCTGAATATCTGTCAATCCTGAGTGATGAAGNAAAACTATGTCTCCGAAAGACTTTTTAAAATCCTCATAAATTTGAGGGGTAAGAAATATCTCAGGCACCATGACAAGTGCACTTTTTCCTTCTTTAATAAGCTTTCTAACATAGTGCTTATAAACTTCAGTTTTGCCTGATGAAGTAATGCCTGAAAAAAGGATTTCTCCTTTAGNTTTTTTGCTAATTGCNTTTAAACAATCACTCTGTTCTGTATTAAGCTTATGGAAATTATCTAAAATATTTGGTTTTGGTAGTTCAGAATCATATTTCACTAGNGTAGATTGATGTTTTGCTTTCCTTAAATATGTTGGGATGAAGGATTCAATAACACTTCCAACTGGGTGCATGTAATGTTCAGATATAGCTAAAATTTCAGTGATTCTTTTTTTAGAAAAAAGGGGGGTATCGTCCAGCACCTCTATTACTTCTTTCAGCTTATATTCGCTTTTAAATTCATCAATTTCTTCTAATACAATGCCAACCATTTTTCGTCTTCCAAATTCAANTAAAACTCTTTTNCCCAGTAAATCTTGTTTTGAATTATTTATATATGTGAAGGTTTGCCTTAATGGCGACGATATAGCAACTTGAACAAAATTCATCAATTTATTGTAATAGAAAATTTATTTGATATTATTTCACACTCATTTATAAGTTATGAAAAAAGAGATACATCCAGAATACCGTGANGTGCTTTTCCACGATACCAGTGTGGACGAGTATTTCCTTATTAAATCTACTCTCAAAACTGATCAAACAAAAAAATGGGAAGACGGTAATACATATCCATACTTTGTAATTGAGACCTCATCTGCATCTCATCCTTTTTATACTGGCCAACAAAAGATTCTTGATACTGGCGGAAGGGTTCAGAGGTTTGAAAAGAAATTTGGTAAGTCTGCTAAGTAATTCCAGTACTTCCAAAGCCTTTAGATCCTCGTGCAGTTAACTCAAAGTCATCAACCTGCTCAAGATCTACCTGATCTACTCTGATAATTACAAGTTGGGCTACCCTATCACCTGGATTTATCGTGATATCATCTTCAGATCTGTTCCAAAGAGAAATACTTAATGGTCCTTGGTAATCAGAATCTATTAACCCCATTAAATTGCCACATACAAGACCTTTTTTTGCACCTAATCCAGATCTTGGTATAACTATTCCAGCAAAACTTGGATTCTCTATAAAAATTGAAATACCAGAAGGCAATATTGTTGATTCATTCGGTTTTAGAATTACAGTGTCATCTATGCATGCCAAAAGATCCATACCAGCTGAGCCAGCTGTTTGATATTTTGGAACTTCAAATTCTTGGCCTATTCTTGAATCGAGAATTTTATATTTAAGCTTCATTGGAAAAAGTTAATTATTGCATAAAATCAATTACTATTTTATTATCATCCGTTCTTATGAGTAAGGTGTGTCAAGTAACAGGTAAAAAAGCAATGGTGGGCAATCATGTTTCTCACGCGAAAAACCGTGTGAAAAGGCTGTTTAAGCCAAATTTGCATAAACATAAGTTCTGGGTTGAATCAGAAAATAAGTTCGTTACTCTAACTCTTTCTACAAAAGGTATGAGAATTATCGATAAAAACGGTATTGATGCTGTTCTTAAAGATATCAGATCAAAAGGCATTAAAGTTTAATCTTGCTACTACTTGCTTCAGCTTCACAGAGACGGACAGAACTTCTTGACCTAATGGGGATCACCCATAAAATTGTCGAACAACATTTTGATGAAGACTCAATAATTGAAAAAGAACCAATTGCTTGCTCTCAAGCTATTGTTGAGGGCAAGAATTTAAGTGCAAGAAGTTTGCTCAATAATAATGACCATAAAAACAATCCGATTTTAACAGCGGATACGCTTGTATTTACTCCAAATAAAGAAATTGTAGGCAAACCAAGAGATCATGATCATTCTAGACAGCTATTAAAAGAATTTTCAGGAAAAACACATAGTGTTTTCTCAACAGTAATGGTTAGTTACGAAGAAAAGTCATTAATCAAAACTTGTGAAACAAAAGTAACTTTTAAAATCATGAGTGATGATGAGATTGAAGAGTATGTTATGTCAGAAGAAGGAGTTGGAAAAGCTGGCGCATATGGAATCCATGGACCTGCAGGAAAATATATTTCAAATTTAGTTGGTAGCTATACAAATGTTGTTGGCTTACCAATACATGAAACCTANGAAATTCTTAAAGAGCTAGATTTATATTAGTTCTTATTAGCGTAATCAATAATCTTATGTTTAAGTGAAGGGGCTTTATCAAGCAGCTTCATACCAGAATTAAGAATAATTTCACTAATCCCACTAACATTACCAAATGCACCAAATAAACTTTGAATTATCCAAGTCATTTGAAGATTCTTATTATTTCTGGTTTTACTGTAAGCATCTAGCGATTCTTGATCATTCTCGATTATAGNGTCCAAATTTTTTTCAACTTCCATAATGTCTCCAATTCCTAAATTCAGGCCCTGGCCAGCCATAGGGTGAAATGTATTTGCTGCGTCACCGCATAACAATACTTTTGAGGCATTGAGCTNGTATGCTCTAGAATGTTTTAGCTCGAAACCTGGGCTGAGGCTTAAGTTTTTGAGATCTAAGCCAATATTAAAATCCTCATTCATCATATTAAGATCTTCAACAATATTACCTGTTGAGTTTGTGCAAAAAATTATAGAGTACATTTCTTTACTATCATCTAAGGGTAAAAGCGCTAAAGTGCCATTTCTGGTGAAAAATTGCTTTGCGATGTTTTCATGTTTAGCTTCGACACATGTAACAAATGCTTTTTGTCCGTAGAACCACTCTTCTCCATCAAAATCACAAAGCTCTCTAACTTTTGAGTTTGAACCATCAGTTGCAAAAATAAATTTAGCTTCTAGGTTTTTCTTATTAGTTTTAATGGAAAGCTTATTATTGTTGGTTATTTCTTGAATTGAAGTATTCCAATTAATTTCGGCTTCAACACCCTTCAATAATTTTTCATGTAGTACTGATAACAAACAGATGGATGTAATTTTTTCTTCTTCGCTTGAATCTAAAATAATTCCCAAATCATTTTTATGGTATAGCTCCATTTTTTTTACTGGCGTTGACCACTTATTTAGATCAAGGTTTTTGTCGAGTGCATTAAGAAAGAGAATCGAGTCTTTAGTTAATGCTACTGTACGATGGGGGATCTCTTTGAATTCCTGACTTTTTTCCATTATTACAAATGGAATATCATGTTTCTTCAAAACATGTCCCAGGATGCATCCAATTACGCCTGCTCCGGCTATAACAACTGGCTTAGTCATCAATTATTCATTAGCTGCTCTATTTCCTCAGTTTCAACAGGGACTTTTGCAGTTAAGTTTTCAAAACCGTTAGATGTAATCAAAATGTCATTTTCAACTCTTACACCAATACCTTTCCATTTATCATCGACATCAGCTGTTTGGTTTACATAGACACCAGGCTCGATTGTCATAACCATATTTTCTTGAAATAAAACTTCAGAACCATCTATAGAGTATGGACAATCATCATGAACATCTAAGCCCATCCAATGACCAATTTTATGGTAATAAAACTCTCTAAAAAGCTTTTTATCGATAATCTCATCGAGACTTCCACTTAATAAACCAATATCTTTTAGGCCTTGTGAAAGCGATTTCTCAGAAATCTTTTGTGGATCTGTACAAGGCTTTCCAACTCTAGCAGCATCACATGCAGCATTATGTGCCTCAAGAACTATGTCATAAATTGCTTTTTGTTCGCCAGAAAATTTTCCGTTTATCGGAAAGGTTCTCGTTATATCTGAAGCATACATACTATATTCACAACCTGCATCTACAAGAACTAATTCACCATCTCCTATTGCCTGGTTATTATCAATATAGTGCAGTATACAGGCGCGCGCACCTCCTGCCACAATAGGTGTATANGAGGTCTCTCTNGAACCATTAGCCTTAAATTCATTTAAGTACATTGACTCNAGATCATATTCAGACATTCCTACTCTAGCCTTTTGCATAACTGTTNTGTGAGATATTGCTGCTATTTCACAAGATTTTTTAATCAACGAAATTTCCGTTTCATCTTTTATTAATCTCATGCTTCCAAGCTGATTAGAAAAGTTTTTNAGGTCTATATTGCCTTGGTGTCTCTCCATACTATTAGCCTTATTAATCCAATTGGAAACTTTTAAATCAAAATCTAAGTTTTTCCCTATTAAAGTATTGAGTGTTTTATAGCCTCTTATGAGATTAGGTAAAATTTCATCTATCAAACTAATATCNTAAGCCTCGTCAAAGCCAAATTTTTCTTGTGCGGCTTCTGGCCCCCACATAAATCCATCCCATTTTTCTAAGTCTGGATTTTTCTCTCTGCAAAATAGTATTGATCGTCCATCACTATAAACCATCAATATAGAATCAGGCTCTTGGAAGCCAGTTAAGTAAAAGAAGTTGCTGTCTTGTCTAAAAGGAAATGTAGTATCATTATTCCTAGATACTAGTTTTGATGAAGCGAGCATTAAAATAGAATTATCTTCCATTCTTTTTGCAACTTCAGCTCTTCTGGCTTTATATAAATTTAAATCCGACATAGACGGTTATTATGCACGAAAAAATAAAAAAATTATCAGCCTTAGTTGATAAACTTATCGAGCAGAACTTCAAATTAAAGACTGAATCCAAATCAATGCGNAATAAAATTGCTGAATTACATAAAAAAATTGAAATTCTTCAATCAGAAAACCAGTCATTGCTNATTAAATCAACAGAACACAAGAATAATGAATAGCCAATTCTCAGGTGTAAAAGATGTTGCTGAAAATTTAACTTTCGATTTAGAAGCNTTGAATGATTACTTATTGAATCAAANAATTGATATACCAAAAGTCGTGGATTACAAGCAATTTAAAGGCGGCCAGTCCAATCCTACCTATCTACTAACTACATCGGAAAAGAAATATGTGTTAAGAAGGAAGCCTCCTGGTAAATTATTGAAGTCTGCACATGCAGTTGACAGAGAATTTAAAGTACTTACAGGCTTAAATAAAACAATCGTGCCTACACCAAAAACAATAATATTATGCGAAGATGACGGTGTGATTGGTACTGCTTTTTATTTGATGGAGTATTGCAATGGGAAAATCTATTGGGATCCTGTTGCTTCTGAAGTAGATATAGGCCGNAGAAAAAAACTATTTGAACAGATGAATTTNGGCATATCGCAACTACACACTCAAGACTATAAGAGTATTGGTTTAGAGGGCTATGGCAAGCCTGGTAATTATATAGAAAGACAAGTTTCCAGATGGACAAAACAATACTTTGATTCTGAAACAGAAGTTCTTGANTCAATGCATANCCTTATTGATTGGTTACCTAAATACACCCCTAAGCAAAAATACTCTTCGATAGTACATGGAGACTACAGATTAGATAATGTTGTATTTCATGAAAATGACGAAATACAGGCAATGTTAGATTGGGAACTTTCCACCATTGGTGATCCCCTTGCGGACTTNGGNTATCATTGCATGTTATGGCATGTNGGTGAAATTTCAGATGATATTGCCAAATCAATTGGTATACATACAGAAAAAGAGTATGTAGATTTATACCTTTCACGTACAAAAATGGAACTAGAAAGCGAATGGGATTTTTATATTATATTTTCNCTCTTTAAAGCAGCNGGAATCTGCCAAGGNATACTTGGAAGAGTAAGAGATGGTACAGCAGCTAGTGACTTTGCAGTTGAAATGGGCAAAAGAGCAAAAATTTATGCAAACTTAGGATGGGAGAAAGCGAAAAAAATATCATGAAAGTAGAACAATTTCTAGATCGATTATGGGAGAACTATATTACTTATACTCCATCAGCAAAAAAAATATCTCAACTCTTTGGAGANAAGGTTACAAATGATCACATAGCATTTAGAACTTTCAATTTGGATAAGTGCAATATATATAAACAAGCTGATTTTTTGAGCTCGTTTGGTTATAAAGTTTGTGGNGACTATTTTTTTGAGCAGAAAAGACTTCAAGCTATTCATCTTGAAAATACTGATCCTGTGCATCCAAAAATATTTCTTTCTGAACTTTTGTGTGAGGATTTCTCAGACGAACTTCGCATAATAATTGATGATATTTCCAGTTGTTTTCCTGAAGATCCTGAAAAGTTGTTGATTGGAGGCAGAAACTGGAATATTGANCATGATAAATATGAATTATTAGCTAAAGAGTCTGAATATGCTTCTTGGCTCTATATTTGGGGGTTTTGCCCTAACCACTTTACTGTATCCGTCAATCATTTAACTAACTTTAACGAATTATCTGATGTGAATAATATTATCAAGGATAATGGCTTCATGCTGAATTCTTCAGGTGGAGAAATTAAAGGCTCAGTGGCAGAATTTCTTGAACAATCTTCAACTATGGCTGATAAAGTAAAAGTTCAATTTGGCTCCTCAACTGCTGAAGTACCAAGCTGCTACTATGAGTTTGCTAAGAGGTATCCTGAGGCAGATGGAAAACTNTACCAGGGTTTTGTGGCAAAATCAGCTGATAAAATATTTGAAAGCACAAATAAGTAGCTTTTATATGAACTTTTATCTCAATGTTTTATCCTANTCTTANATGAGATATTTTTGTCTTTTTTTAATACTTTTTCTAAGCGCTTGTGCGCCTACACCGGTCAAAAGAGCTCCTGCTAATTCAATATCTGAAGCTGATCAAATAGCTTCAAGAGAAAACCTTACACCAATGGAGCAAAGACAATTACTTCTCTCAACTCCCTATATCATTGAGCTTCTACCAAGTTTTGAAGGAATTATATTTTCAAATGAAAAATATGGTATTGGGACAGACATGAAAGAGTGTGTTGATTTTNGTTTAACTTACGATGTTAATCATAATCAATTTGTACAAGAGTACATTGCTGAAAAGGAGATGGAGAACGGAGGTGCTGGAGAGGTTGTTGCAGGTGGTGCTGCNGCAGTTGGGGCTGGAGCCCTAGCAGCTGGTATCCTTGCCATTGCTTTATTAGGGCCAATAGCAGGATCACTTGGTGCTTCTGGTGGNGCAATTGCAGGCCTTGGAACTGCAGCTGCAACTGGTGTAGCAAGCTCTTTAGCAGCAACAATAGGTCCGATAGTTTTACTTGGAGCAATCGCAGCTGAAAGTGAGAGGGCTTCAATTGGAGATAATGTTACTGCTGATAGCAGCATAAAAGCTTTTGTACTTAAGTCATCCGTAATAAAGTGTCTAACTGAAAAAGGGTACTCATTTGATATCTATGCTTCGCTTGTATTATCAAATGGTGCAAATATTGAATTAATAGATGAAAACCAAGCAATTCAATTCTTTGAAATATATGGTGATCTAGCAGTTGCCGAGTACCAAACCATAGTTAATGATGTTGATCCCTACATTACTTTGGAATCAGATGAATACTACACTATGTCTGAATACGAAAAGGTCTCTTTAAAAGAATATTTAAAATATCTCAAAGAAGATAAGCAACCTTTACGAGTAATGAACAAAGACGTAGCTCTTGAAGCCAGTAAAATTGCTCAACAAGAGGCTTTTGTTTTTTGGGATCCATTAAGCCAAAGGTTTGTTTTCACAGAAATGCAAAGAATAAGAGCAACTCTAGACTAGATTTTTACTTCTGAAAGCGGAACTTTAATGTAATCGTATTTTTCTATATCTGGATCAGGCAACTTATAACTCCCAATCATTCCTTCAAATTCGTTCCAACAAATAATATCTAAATCTAAGGTACGAGAAGTAAATTTATTATCAGGGTCTCTTTTTCTTCCACAGAGTGTTTCTATTTCTTTAAGATTGCCAACCATATCCAAGAATTCTAAATTTGTGCTGCAACGTAGGACTAAATTTAGAAAATCAGAACCTTCCATACCTACAGGTTTTGAAATAAATTCACTACTTACCTCTTCTAAAACGAGAGCATTTGATTTCTCTAAATATTGGAGGCCTTTTTTTACGTTCTTTTGTGGATCTATATTTGATCCAACAAGCACATAAAATCTATTCATAATCTTCTGAAGAGCGCTCAATAATGACACCCACATCTTTTGAGAATCTCAAAGCACCAGGCTTTGAAACCCTTAGCTTAATCCAATTTACATCAAAATCTTTTATTACCATTTCAGCAATTTTCTCAGCAAATGTTTCTACAAGCTCAAATTTATTTTCTTCAATAAATGAAATTATTTTTTTGGTAATTGATTTGTAATCAGTTGTTGCTTCAATCCTATCTTTCTTAGATGCTGTTAAATTATCATGGTCAATCTCATAAGATAAACTTATCTCTTGTTTTATTTTCTTTTCCCAATCAAAAATTCCAATTGTTCCTTTTACTCTTAAGTCTTCAACATAAATTTTGTCTCTTTTAATCATATAGCTCTCCTAATGGCCATCTTGGTCTAGCAAAGTTTGTTTGATATGTTTTTAATTTTAATTTTTTTCTAATATATCCTGCATATGCAATCATAGCTGCATTATCTGTGCAAAATTCCATACTTGGATAGCTTAACTGCAAATCCTGTTCTTCTGCTAGAGCCTTCAATCTATCTCTTAGCAATTGATTTGATGCTACTCCTCCAGAACAAACTAATTTTTTTATGCCTGTCTCTTCAACGGCCCAGCTTAATTTAGTTGTAAGCACTTCAATTACTGCTTCTTGAAATGATGCTGCAACATCTGGATAATCACCTTCTGATAAGTCTTCTAGCGCATATAAAACTGCTGTCTTTAGCCCACTAAAGCTAAAATTTAANTTCTTATCTTTCATCATTGCNCTTGGGAAAGAAAATTTATTTTTGTCTCCTTTTTCAGCAAGTTTTGAGACTTTAGGTCCTCCGGGATATTCAAGATTNAGTAACTTTCCNACNTTATCAAANGCCTCACCACATGCNTCATCAACAGTTTCACCAATAATNTCGTAATCTCCATAATCATCGCATCTTATAATTTGTGTATGTCCACCAGATACCAGCAGGCATAGATAAGGTGGCTTTAAGCCATCTTTTTCAAGACCTGGAGTNAGTATGTGTCCTTCGAGATGATTTATTGGNAATAATTCTATNTTAAGAACTTCAGANATTGTTTTTGCAACGGTTTCCCCAACCATGAGTGANCCAATCAGACCTGGTCCAGCGGTATATGCAATGAGTGAAATATCATTCAGATTTTTTCCAGTCTTATCAAGCAGTGTTTTCAGAATTTCTATGATTTTTACACTATGATCTCTGGCAGCAATCTCGGGAATAACTCCGCCATATTCAGTAAACAAGTCTATCTGTGAATTAACCAGGTGAGCAATAAGACCATCATGCTCAGAATAGAGAGCTAAGCCTGTCTCATCACAAGAACTTTCAATACCTAACACTAACATTGTTGATTCTTTTATATTTATCCTTAAAATACACACTACATTATGCCAAGTATAAAAATTAAAGAAACTGAATCNTTTGATGTAGGTTTAAGAAAATTTAGACGAGCGTGCGAAAGAGCAGGCATCGTCACTGAAGTTCGTAAAAGAGAGTTCTTCGAAAAACCAACTGAAGAGAGAAAAAGAAAAGCTGCAGCTGCAGTAAAAAGAAACTACAAAAGGGTTATGAAAGACTCTTTCTCAAAACTTAAATAAGTTGTCTTCATTAAGAGATCAAATAAATTCTGAACTAAAGCAGGCCATGCTTGATAAAGATGTTTTTGTAAGAGATACATTGCGTTTGGTGACTTCAGAAATCAAAAGGTTTGAAGTAGATAAAAGACAGGAACCTACTGACGATGACATCATTGCTATTCTTAAGAGAATGGCCAAGCAAAGAAAGGATTCAATTCAACAATATAAAGATGGTGGCAGACCTGACTTAGAAGAAATTGAACAGAATGAGCTAGATTTATTAGATAAATATCTACCTCAGGCATTAAATGGAGATGCTCTTAAAGGTGCTCTTCAGGCCATTATTTCTGAGCACAATTTTAGTGGAATGCAAGACATGGGAAATGTTATGAAGGAACTAAGATCCAGACATCCCAATGCTGAAATGTCTGAAGCTAGCTCAATAGTCAAAAACTTACTTTCTTGATCTGTAAGAATTAGGCTTTTCTAATTCTTTGGTGTATCTATCAGTTAATTCTTTATACCTATTAGATAAATCTTGTTTTATACCATCGATCATTACCATTTCCACTGACGACATTAGCTCTAGCGGATCATTATCCCAAACCACTAAATCAGCATCATAACCTTGTGAAATATAGCCCACATTAACTAAGCCAAAAATATCAGCTGGATTAGATGTTATTGATTTTAATGCTTCACTGTAATCAAGCCCCATAGCTACAGAGTTGCCTGCTGACTGGGTTGCCAAATAAGCATTATGAGCACCAGCCCCTTGCTCATAATAGAAAGCCATTTCTACTCCTGCCTCGTTTAGCCTTGTCACATTTTCATAAGTAGCATTAAGAGAATCAAATGAATTTGGAATATTATTAAGTGGGTCCATAACTACAGGGACGTCAGCTTTAGCAATTTCACTTGCTACCATATGCCCTTCATTTGCTCCCCATAGTACAAGGTCAATCTCTTGAGATTCAGCAAACTTTAGTACATTTAAAATATCAGTAGCTTTATTTACTTGAACTACCAACGGAATTTCATTATCTAAAACTTTTTTTATTGCCTTAAAGTCTCTGCTGGTGAATTTATATTCGTTACTAGTTCCAAGCATGAATTGTGTCATATCTGCATAATTATCATCATGATTTGTTCGCACATAACTGAACAGATCTTCCATGAACATCAAGTTGGCTGCCCTCGAATCATTATAAGATTGGCCATATCTTGTAACTAAGCCTAGGGGTCCTTGCTTTTTCTGTTTCATTCCACCATTAATTTTTGTGTATGTAAGCATCCCTGAGAAATAGCCTGAAGCTCCTGGAATATTAACTGTAGAAGTTACTCCCTTGGACCTATTCAACCTTACTGCCTGAGAAAAAGGGTTATACGCTCTGCTTGGATCAAATCCAGCATTATAAATATCTGATCCAGCATCATTGGTCTCTGGTAATGCTCCAATCTCGAGAAGCCCTAAGCTTGAAAATACTAAGAGACCTGGGGTAATAAATTTACCTTGCAGATCAATAACATCTCCAGTTTCAATATTGTCAATAAAGTCTTCAACTAAAACAATTCTTCCGTCGTCAACCAAAATATCCTTAGCAACAAATCCTTGATCAGCAATAAATACTTTTGCCCCTTTAAGTAGATAGAGGTCATCTCCATGAGTTAGAGACAAAAAAGGCAGGAGCAATAATAATCGTAAAATTTTCATTATTTATCCTCCCATTCCTTTATACCAAGATCAAAATCAGTATGAGGCATAAAATTTGTAGCCTTATCAAATGCTAATGCTCCATCGATATAAACTTTTTCAGCTTTTGTGTAAACACTAAATGGATTTCCACTCCAAACTACAATGTCAGCATCTTTGCCCTGCTCTAATGTTCCAGTTTGTTCAAGAATTCCTAGAGATTTTGCAGGATTCTTTGTAATCCATGTCATTGCTCTCTCTTCTGAAATATCAAAACCTGCTTCTCTGCCTGCGGCAAGAGCTTTTGCAGCTTCTTGATTTAATCTTTGAATACCACTTGCACTGTCAGAATGGACTATTGCGCAACCTGTTCCTCCTCGAGCTTGATCTACGATAGCTATATTAGCAATGGTCATATCATATGCTTCATGTTTAAAACCCCACCAGTCTGCCCATAAAGCAGCACAAATACCTTCATCCGCAAGAAGGTTCGCAATCTTATAAGCCTCAACACCATGATGGAAAGTAGAGACTTTATAACCAAACTCTTCGCTGATATTTATCATCGTAGCCATTTCATCTGCTCTGTAGCAATGGTTATGCACTAAGATCTCTCCATCTAGTACGCCTACCAATGTCTCATTTTTAATATCTCTGTGGTCGGGGTCATTTTCAAGACGTTCTCTATGATTTTCTGCTCCTATCCATGCATTTCTATAGCCAGCAACATTTCCCATTCTGGTTGAAGGGCCTCTTGAGCTATAAACTCTTTTTGGATTTTCCCCACATGCCATTTTTAATGAATGTGGAGCATCAGGAAATTTCATATCTGGAACTGTATTTCCAGAGACATTTTTTAAAGTTACTCCTCTACCTCCAAAAAGGTTTGCTGATCCTGGCAAAACATGAAAAGTAGTTATCCCTCCTGCTAGAGCAAGTTTATATTGCGGGTCTTGAGACCAAACACTATGTTCAGCCCAAACCTCAGCTGTATTTGGACTTGTAGCTTCATTACCGTCACTACTTGTTCTAACACCTGGTGCAGGGTACACACCCATGTGAGAATGATTGTCTATTATTCCAGGTGTTACATATTTTCCAGTACCATCTATTTCTATTGCATTTTCAACAACTAGATTTCTGCCCATCTCAGAAATTTTTCCATCTGAAAAATAAATATCGTAATTTAAAAATTTATTTCCATCGCCATCAAAAACTGTTGCATTTCTTATAACAGTATTCTCTGAAGGTAAAGGAACGTAGGTAGAGGCATAAGTGCCATGAGTATCGTTTTCGTAGTTAGTTACCGAACCTTCTGCTTCTCCTGTAAAAATTGAGGCCGTTTCTTCGGTGCAACCAAAAAGTACGAGGGCCATAAATATGACCATTAATTTCTTTATCATCTATTTAATCCTTGACTGTATAATAGTAAACAACAAATTTAGCTATGCAAAGAACAGATAATCGAAAAAATAATCAGCTTAGAGAAGTAAGCATCACTCCTGACTTTAATCTTCATGCTGAAGGGTCAGCTCTCATAAAATTTGGCAATACTCATGTTATATGTAACGCAAGTATCGAGAAAGCCATACCAAGATGGATGCAAGATAAAAAAACAGGGTGGATAACAGCTGAGTATGGCATGCTCCCGAGGTCAACAAACGAAAGAATGAATCGTGAAGCCCAGAGAGGCAAGCAATCAGGGAGAACTATGGAGATTCAAAGATTAATTGGAAGATCTCTAAGACAAGTGGTAGACCTTAAACAGTTAACTGGATACACAATAACTATTGATTGCGATGTAATCCAAGCAGATGGCGGCACAAGGACGGCATCAATTACTGGTGGCACTATCGCTTTATGTAAGGCTCTTAAAAGTATTGGAAAAGAAGATGCTATAAATAATCTTGTTGCAGCAATAAGCGTTGGAATCTATGAAGACCAATTAATTCTTGATCTAGACTACAAAGAAGATAGTAATGCTCAATGCGATGTGAATATTGTTATGAATGACAATATGGATTTTATAGAAGTTCAAGGCACTGGTGAAGAGAAAGCTTTTAGCAAAGATCAGTTCAATGGTTTAATGGATTTAGCTGAAAGTGGGATAGCTGATTTATTTAAATTACAAAAACAAATCATTGACCATAAGTGAAAGATTATCAAAAGAAATTCCTAAAATTAGCACTTGATTCTGGTGCATTCAAAGTTGGCAACTTCACCTTAAAGTCAGGTAGAAAAAGCCCTTACTTTTTCAATGCCTCTGCACTCTTGGAACATGGTGCTCTTGATGAACTAGCAGATATCTTGGTTGAAAAAATAAAAGATTCTAATTTACATTTTGATATGATTTTTGGTCCAGCTTATAAGGGTATTTTTCTTGGGACAATATTGGCTACCAAGCTCAGTAAAACCATGAAAATCCCTGTTTGCTTTAATAGAAAAGAGGTTAAAGACCACGGCGAAGGTGGCAGCTTAATTGGTGCTGTACCAAATGGAAAAGTCTTAATTGTTGATGATGTGATCTCGTCAGGGTTAGCAATCAGTGAGAGTCTAAAATTCTTAGATGGCTATGATATTGAATTAGTTGGCGCGTTAGTTACATTAGATAGACAAGAAATTGGTCAAAAATCAAAAATGATGGCTTCAGCTGAACTTATTAATGATGGTTTGAATGTTTTTTCCGTTATCTGTTTAGATGATTTACTTGAGGCCAATGAAATAATTGATGAAGCATCTATAAATGCAATAAAAGAATATCGCGAAATATATCGAGGAGAAAATGTTTAGTGGAATAGTCGAAGAAAAAGGCTCTATAAAAGCAATTCACCAAGGCAACGAGATAGTTAAGTTAGAGATTGGTTGTAGCAAAAACCTATCAAAGGATAAACAAGTTGGAGATAGTATCAGTGTAGATGGAGTTTGCCTGACTATCACAGAATTAACAGATGATTGTCTTAGTTTTGATGCGGTGCAGGAAACTTTGGATAGGACAATAATTGGAAACTATAAAGTAGGCTCTGTGGTTAATTTAGAATCTTCATTGAAGTTTGGTGGATCTGTTGGAGGTCATTTAATGTCCGGTCATATTCACTTGAAAGGAAATATTAAGGAAGTGCTAATTGTTGGTGATGGTAAAGACCTAGTAATTGAAACCGATGACGAGTGGTCAAAGTATGTACATGAAAAGGGCTATATAGGTATTAATGGCTGCAGTATTACTATTGGAAAAGTTAATGAGACAAGATTTAAAGTACACCTTATTCCAGAAACACTTAAATCTACTAATCTTGATGATTTGATATTTAATGACGATGTAAATCTTGAGATTGATCAGAGCACGATCGCAATAGTAGATACCACTACAAGAATCTTAAGCAATAAGGGATAACAGAGCTGCCCTTAGGTACAAACCATTCTCGACTTGATTCAAAATTAATGAATTGTCAGCCTCAGCTACTTTTTTTGTAATTTCAGCATCTATGTTCATTGGTCCCGGATGCATTAGATAACCATTAAATCCAGTCCTTCGAATAAATTCATCATTAACCTGAAAATTCTCTATAAACTCTTTTTCATCTATACTGTCATTTCCTTTGAATCTTTCTTTTTGAATCCTTAAAACGAATAAAATATCTTTTTCAGCCAAGCAGTTTGTGGATGTCGATGAATATGAAGGTGTAAATTTATCAGAAATTAAAGTCTTTGGCCCAAGGAAACTTACATCCTCACATGAAAACATTTTTAATAACTCAATTTGAGATGGTATTACTCTTGAATGATTAACATCACCCAGAATAGTTACTTTTAAGTTCTTTATCTCATTAAATTTTTGTGACATTGTAAAGACGTCAAGCATTGCTTGAGTGGGATGTGCATGATTTCCATCCCCGGCATTAATATAGAAGATATCATCAGGAAGCATTAAAGAAATTTTTTCGGATATTTTGTCCTCAGGGTGTCTAATTATGAAACCATCTACCTGCAAGGCTAAAAGGGTTTTAATTGTATCTTCGAATGACTCGCCTTTCTTAATTGATGAATGTTCAGGAGAAAAATCTAGTACATGAAAGCCCAACATTTTTGCTGCATGCTCAAACGAAAGCTTTGTTCTGGTGCTTGGTTCCCAAAACAGCAAACATATAGTCTTGCCTTCACCAATTTTTTTAAGATTTGGCCAATTTTGGCTGACTTCTTCTGTCTTATTAAAGATTTGTTCAATAAAATTAAGATTAAGTTCAGATATAGAAGTTATCTTGTTCAAAAGTTTTCCCTGTTTACACTAGTCACTGTCTTACTCTTCATTAATTTCGAATTGATTATATCTAGGTGGTTTGTATCTTTTACCAAAATCTTTGCAGAGAGCTCAATAAAATTTTCATCAAGTGTTTTTGTGAGAACACTTTGGATGTTTGAATCATTATTTGAAATAATCTTTGACACATCAGCTAACGCTCCTGGTTCATTCACAAGAACCATAACTAAAGATGTCATAAACTCAGATTTTTCATCTTTTTCCCAGATTATATTTGAACATCTTCCAGGTTTGTTTAAGAAATTCTTAAGATTAGCGCATCCATCCCTATGGATAGTGATGCCAAGCTCATTATGCACAGCTAAACATGGATCACCATGAATTGGATAACAACATTCAGGAAATTTAATGGCCCCATATTTTTTTGATGAACCAATTTTTAGCTCAGATACAACTTCTTTTGTTCTTTTGAAGCCTCTAAGACCTTCTGCAAAACTTTGCGAAACCAAATTACTCCTTTTTCTTCCAGAACCAATATCAACAAGCAATTGATTAAGGGATCTAACTCCTAATAACTTAAAAACTCCTTTTAGCTGCTCATTTGGATATTCACTTAATTCCATGCCAGCATCATGTAGGCTGTCTTCTAGTAAATCTTTTCCAAGTACTCTTGCATCACTAATTTTTATTTTCTTAAGCTGTTTTTTGATCTCGGTAATTGCCTTAGAAGAAACAACAAAATTTAACCAGCTAGGGTTAACAGTCTTTTTCTTACTCTTGATAATTTCTATTGTTTGCCCACTTTTAAGTACTGTCGAAAGTGGAGATATTTTTTTATCTATTTCACATGACAAGCAGTAATTTCCTAAGGAGCTATGTATTGCATATGCGTAATCGATACTCGTTGAACCTTGTTTTAAAGAGAATATTCTTCCTCCTGGAGAAAATACATATACTTCTTTTCCCTTCATGTCAGTTTTAATACTTTCAAGAAACTCTGAAGATGATGAACTTCTATTGCTCATATCAGTAAGACGCTGAACAAGCTGTCTAGATTTTGCTTGGACTTGATCGTCATTCACTTTTGTTTTGTACAAACCATGTGATGCAATCCCATAATTGGCAAATGTTTCCATAGCAGATGTCTGTATTTGAACTTCCATTGGTACTCCATCAAAAGTCATGACGACAGTATGAAGAGCTTGATAGCCATTCATCTTTGGCACTGCTATATAGTCTTTAAATTTGCCTGAGATAGGCGAGAATATGTTGTGAATTGTCCCTAGGGCTCGATAACAGTCCTCTGCTTTATCAACTATTACCCTGAAAGCAAAGACATCATATATATCTGAGAAAGATCTATGTTTAGTTTTCATCTTTTGATAGATACTAAAAATTCTCTTTTCTCTTCCAGTAATCTTCACGTCTATTTTATTTTTCTTAAACTTTGCATTTAATGCTTTTTTAACTTTTGAAACTAGAGTTTTTCTGCTTAGATCATTATTTTTTAAAGCTTCGGTTATGAGTCTGTGCCGTATTGGGTGGATAGTTTTGAATGAGTGATCTTCAAGATCTGTTGCCATTTTATGCATACCTATTTGATGGGCTAGCGGAGCATATAGCTCTAGGGTTTCTTTTGCTTTTTTGATTTGTTTTTCTCTGGGCAGGTGTTCAATTGTTCTTAAATTATGAAGTCTGTCAGCTAGCTTGATAATTACGACCCTAACATCTGCTGCTGTGGCTAATGCCATTTTTTGAAAATACTCTGCCTGGCTTTGATCTTTTAATTTATCATCAAGCTGTAGAAGCTTTGTCATACCATCAACTAGTTTGGCAACGTTTTTGCCAAACTCTTTTTTCACTGTTTTTAAAGATATTTCACAGTCCTCGACAACATCATGCAAAAGTCCTGCAATGATGGTATCAGCATCCATTTTTAATGAAGCAAGAATCAATCCAACATTAATAGGATGCACAAGAAATGGCTCTCCGCTTTTTCGATATTGCCCTTCATGAGCTTTATCAGCGAAATCTACAGCTTTCTTTATTTTCTGGCTCGACAAAGGATTGAGGTAAATTTTAGATAATTGGTCTAGCTCTCCGCTAAGACGCGAAGTTTTTGGTTTTTTAAAGAGACTTAATGATTCGAACAATGATTTTATCTACTCCTCATCAACATTATCGAGAAAAACTTCTTCAGTGTCACTAGGCGAAGTATAGTCTTCATCTAATGCACCTT
>NYSP01000031.1 GCA_002683115.1 Gammaproteobacteria bacterium | reverse complement strand
TGATAATATTGACTTCGGTCGAATATCAGCACAGGCAGCCAAGCAAGTTATCATTCAAAAAGTAAGAGAAGCTGAAAGAAGCAAAATTACAGCAAAATATGAGAGCCTTGTTGGAGAGGTAATTTCTGGTCAAGTAAAAAGAATCAATAGGGACTTTCTTCTTCTGGAAATTGAAGAGGACTTGAACGCTCAAATTCCAAGAGATCAAATTATTCCTGGCGAAATATTTAAATTAAATGACAGAGTAAGAGCAGTTATTAAAGAGATTGTGACAACTCCAAGAGGGCCTCAAATTATCTTAAGTAGAACAGATGAAAGGCTGGTAGTGCAATTATTCACTCAAGAAGTACCTGAGATTTCAGAGGGCACAATCGAGATCAAAGCTATTGCTCGTGATCCTGGGTATCGATCAAAAATTGCTGTAAAAACTTATGACGGAAGAATAGATCCTGTTGGAGCTTGCGTTGGCATGAGAGGTTCAAGAGTCCAAGCAGTTTCCAATGAAATTGGCAATGAGAGAATTGATATCTTCATTCATAGTGATAATCCGGCTGAATTTGTAGTTAATTGTCTCGCACCAATTAAGATTTTTTCTATTTTAGTAGATGAGAGAACATCAACATTAATTCTAGAAGTTGAGGAAGAAAACCAAGCACAGATAATAGGGAAGAATGGTCAAAATTTAAGATTAATGACACACATGATTGGTTGGTCGTTTCAAGTCCTTAATAAAGAGCAATTTAAAGAATATCAAGATTCTACATTAGTTGAAAAATACGATAACTTAGCATCAAGACTAGGTCTTTCTGACAAAGAAAAAGAACTAATTGTATCAAGCGAAATAGATAGTTTGGAAAAGCTAGTTGACTCAAGTGCTGAAAAAACAAAAGAAATTTTTACAACGGATAAAAGATTGACTGAAGTAATGGATAAAGCTAATGAGCTTCTGCTGCAAGACGCCTTCAATGCTGATTTTAATGATCCAACCATGGAAGATGATCTTGTTAATTTAAATGGCATAACTAACGATATTTTGAGTGCATTAAGTGCCAATAACATTAAAAAGCTTGATGAATTAGCTGAAATGTCAGTTGGGGAGTTGATGGATATGTCGGAAAAAGTGACCGAAAAAGAAGCATCAGCTCTTATAATGGAGGCTCGAAAGCCATGGTTTAATTAAGGAGAAGCAAAGTGGATGTATCAGTAAAAAAACTTTCTGAAATCTTAAAGATAGATCCCAATGCTCTTCTTGAAAAAATGATAGCAGCTGGATTGTCGCAAACTAGTGTAGATGATCTTGTTTCAACTGAAGATAAACAAAAGCTCCTTGCTTATATTCGAAGCTCGAAAGATTCCCCTGCTCAAGTAGCAACACCTAAGGTAGAAGTTCCTAAAAAACTTGAGCCCTCGACTGAAAAGAAGACATCTGCACCTGCTCCCAAAGCAGAGAAAAAGCCTGTGAGGGTAGAAACCAAGAAGAAGGAGGAGCCAAAAAAGGAAAAGGCTGAAAAATCAGTAAATATCAATGGTTCAATTAGAGTTAATGATTTAGCAAGAAAGCTCAGTAAGAGAGGAAATGAAGTTGTTAAAAAATTAATGGAATTAGGAGAAATGGCATCTCTCAGCGATGAGGTTGATCAGGAAACGGCAGTCTTAGTTGCAGAAGAATTTGGTTTCAAGGTTAAATTTGAAGAAGAACAAAGCACATCTGAAGAGGAAACAAATTACCCAACATATGAAGTAGTTTATAAAGATATAGATGAGCCAAAAAACAGACATTCAGTAGTAACAGTTATGGGCCATGTTGACCATGGTAAAACCTCATTACTTGATGCAATAAAATCAACAAATGTTGTTGATGGTGAATCTGGAGGCATCACTCAACACATTGCAGCATACGAAGTTAAAACAAAATCAGGAAAGATTACTTTTATAGACACACCAGGACATGAAGCATTTACAGCTATGAGAGCTAGAGGCGCAAATACTACAGATATTGTGATCCTAGTAGTTGCAGCTAATGATAGTGTTAAACCCCAAACAATAGAGGCAATAACGCATGCTAAAGCAGCAAATGTGCCGATTATAGTTGCTATAAATAAAGTTGATCTTGAAGCAGCTGATATTGAAAAAGTTAAAGGAGATTTAGCAAAGTATGAATTGGTTCCAGAGGATTGGGGTGGCAAAAATCAAATGATTCCAGTCTCTGCAATAACAAAAAAAGGTATAGATGAATTGCTTAATGCAATTGAATTGGAATCTGAATTATTAGAGTTAAAAGTCCCAATCGATGGTTTAGCAACTGGTGTAATTTTAGAATCTGAATTAGATAAATTTAAAGGACCACTGGGAACTTTTCTTGTGCAAAAAGGCGTCTTAAAAGTCGGAGATATTATTGTCGCCGCTGAAAAAAAAGGCAAAATCAAATCTCTTATAAATAGTTTGGGAGAATCAGTAAAAGAAGCTAGACCGTCCACGCCTGTTGAGGTATTAGGTTTAGAAGATTGTGTTTCAGCTGGTGAGGTTTTTAATGTTATGCCATCTGAAAAAGATGCTAGAGCACTTATTGATGAAAGGGTTGCTTATCTTAAAGAACGGTCTGATAAGAATGTTATGACTTCTCAATCAGCCTTTGATCTTCTCGACCAAGAAAAAATTAATAAATTGAGAATAATTATTAAGTCTGATGTGGCAGGAACAAATGAAGCAATTAATGCATCTTTATTAAAAATTGGAAACGAAGAAGTTGATGTTGACATCGTTAGCTCAGGTATTGGAGGTATAACTGAGTCTGATGTAAACCTAGCAATAACTACCGGTGCAAGAATAGTTGGTTTTAACGTAAGATCTGATAATAAGGCGAAGAAACTTTTAGAGTCAAATGGAATTGAAGTCAGTTATTACAGTGTTATTTATGACCTTATTGAAGATACAAAAAGACTTCTATCTGGATTGCTAAAACCGATTTACTCAGAAAAGATTTTAGGTTTGGCAGAAGTAAAAGAAGTTTTCAAATCACCGGAATTTGGTTTAGTTGCAGGTTGTATGGTGACAGAAGGATCAGTGAAAAGAGAAAAACACGTAAGAGTTCTTAGAGATAGTGTTGTAATTCATGAAGGTGAGTTAGATTCACTAAGACGTTTCAAAGACGATGTTAAAGAAGTTCAGAATGGCACTGAGTGCGGCATAGGTATAAAGAATTATTTAGATATTAAAGCTGGCGATATCATAGAAAACTTCGAGCAAAAAGAAGAAAAAAGATCTCTTTAAAAAAGATGGAAAAAGATAGGATAATTAGGGTAAATGATAACCTTAAGAAAGAAATTGCATCAAGTATTCAGAACAGTGATTTAAGGGAGATATGTGGTTTCATAAGCATAAACCATGTAGAGACAGCAAGGGATCTATCAAGCGCAAAAGTTTTTTTTTCGACAATTAATTCAGATTTGAGCAATAAGGACTTGCAAGTATTCTTAAACGAGAATTCTTGGAAAATTAGAAAAGACTTATCCAAGAATTTGCCCCTAAAAAAAGTTCCTGAATTAAAGTTTTTCTATGATGAGCATATTGATGCCGTCAGAAAAATTGATGATCTTATAGATAAACTATAATGACAATACTTTTGCTGAATAAAGATAAAGGCGAGACTTCCTTTTCTTCAATTAAACAAGCTCAGAAAATTCTCAACTTTAAAAAAGCTGGGCATGCAGGTACATTAGACCCTCTTGCAACAGGTTTGCTTCCAATATTTTTCAATCAATCAACAAAGTTTATTCAATATTTCAATACTGAGTCCAAGGAATACATAGCGGATTTTATAATTGGATTAAGTTCGAACACTGAAGATATTACAGGATACCTTAGTTATGAATTGAATTCTTCAGAACCCACTCAAGATGAGCTTAAGAAGGCTATTGATGAATTTTATGGTAAGTCACTGCAAATACCTCCCATTTATTCCGCAAAAAAAATTAAAGGCAAACCTATGCATAGATTGGCAAGAAAAGGCATAGATTTTGAAAGGGCTCCTCACGAAATAGAGATTTTTAATATTGAACTATTAGAGTATGAATTTCCTAGATTCAGAATCAAAGTGTTTTGCAGTAAAGGAACATACATTAGAACACTCGGAGTTGATATTGGAAAAAAGATTAATCAATCAGTTTGTATGAGCGGTTTAGTAAGAACTAAATTTGGGCACCTAGATTTAGATCAAACCATTACACTATCTAACCTAAAAAACTTGGACAAAGATAAAAAAATGCAGTATGTTAGGCGGATTGAAGAAATTTTAATAGATATCCCTAAGGTAGAAATAAGGTCTTCTGAGGTAAAAAATTTTCAAAACGGATGCCAGGTAATGGCGAGGGAAATAAAAAAAACTGGAAAACATTTTATTTTTAACAATGAAGATTTGTTAGGGATGGGTGAAGTTGACAAAAACTTAAACATTCAGCCTATTAAAGTTTTAGTGAAAGGAGAAAATTAAGAAATGAGCTTAAGTAAAGAAGAAACTCAAGCAGTTATTAAAAAATTTGGAAAAACAGAAACAGACACTGGGTCTACTTCTGTTCAGATTGCGTTGTTGACAAAAAGAATTGAAGAATTGCAAAGTCACTTTAAAGAACATAAAAAAGACAATCACTCTAGAACTGGATTATTACAGATAGTCAGTGATAGAAAGAAACTTTTAAATTATCTTAAAAGGTCAGATTCATCTGCCTACCAAAAGCTCGTTAAAGAATTAAATATTAGAGACTAAATTATGAATAAAGTTATAAGAAAAGAGATCCCAATGGGATCAAAAACTCTTGTTTTAGAAACAGGAAAAATCGCAAGACAAGCAACCGCATCTGTAATTGCTTCCATGGGCGGAACAATGGTGATGTGTGCAGTTGTAACCAAACCAAGTGCTGAAGGGAGAGATTTCTTCCCATTAAGTGTTCATTACATGGAAAAGACTTATTCTGCTGGAAAAATTCCTGGAGGATATTTCAAAAGAGAAGGAAAGCCAACAGAGGTAGAAACATTGACTTCAAGGTTAATTGATCGACCTTTGAGACCTCTTTTTCCAGATTTTTATAAAGATGAAGTGCAAGTAAACTGCATGTTATTGTCCTTGGATAAAGATAATCCACCAGATGTTGTAGCATTGATGGCTGCATCAGCTGCTATGTCAATTGCAGATGTACCATTTAAAGGTCCTATGGCTGCAGCTAGAGTTGGATTTGTTGAAGATGAATATGTTTTAAACCCATCTTTTGCGCAACTTGAAAATTCAGATTTAGATATGGTTGTAGCAGGTTCTGAAAGTGCTGTCTTAATGGTCGANTCTGATGCAAACGAATTAAGTGAAGATTTAATGATAGGTGCGATTCTTTATGGACACCAAGAGATGAAGCCCGTAATTAAATTAATTGACGAGTTTGCAAAAGAAGTTCTTCCAGAGAGATCTGAGCACATAAATCCACATAAGGAAGAAGAAGAGAAAATTTATGCAGAGGTAAGCGAAAAATATACAACAGCTTTAAGTGATGCATTTACAACAATTGATAAAAAAGAAAGAGGTGAAAAGATTAATGTGGTCAGAGAACAACTGCTAGATGGTCTCGAAGAAGATCAACATAATAGCTATTTGAAACAATTCAAGGAAGTTGAAAAGCACATTGTTAGAGAAAATATCTTAGCTGATCAAAAAAGAATTGATGGAAGAAGTCTTACTGAAGTAAGAGATATCAGCATTGAAACAAATTTTTTACCATCAGTACATGGTTCAGCACTTTTTACAAGAGGTGAGACACAAGCAATAGTGACAGCCACTCTTGGCTCNGGAAGAGATGTTCAAACTATTGATGCTTTAGCTGGTGAAGTGAAAGATAATTTNATGCTTCATTATAATTTTCCAAGCTATAGTGTTGGTGAATTGGGTTTTCCAATGGGGCCAAAAAGAAGAGAAATTGGTCATGGAGCATTAGCCAAAAGATCGCTGCAATTTGCAGTTCCAAGTTTAGAAGAATTTCCTTATGCCATTAGGGTTGTGAGTGAAATTACAGAATCGAATGGTTCAAGCTCAATGGCATCTGTTTGTGGCGGCAGTCTAGCAATGATGGCGGCAGGAATACCAATTAAAGAAAATATTGCTGGTGTTGCAATGGGTTTAGTTAAAGACGATGAAAGATATGAAGTTNTNACAGATATTCTTGGAGATGAAGATCATTTGGGTGATATGGATTTCAAAGTTGCTGGAACAAAAAACGGAGTCTCTGGCCTGCAAATGGACATCAAGATAGAAGGAATCAATGAAGAGATTCTTGAAAAAGCTCTTACACAGGCTAAAGATGCGAGAATGCACATTCTAGGTGAAATGGATAAAGCACTTTCATCACCGAATGAATTAACTAGCTTGGCGCCTTACTTCTGTAAGTTCAAAGTACATAAAGATAAAGTTAAAGTTGTCATTGGAAAAGGCGGCTCAACCATTAAGGGCTTGCAAGAAGAATTTGGTGTAACAATCGAACTTCAAGATTCAGGTGAAGTTAACGTCTTTGGTGAAAATAAAGAAGTTGCTGAAGCTGCAAAAGAAAAAATTGAGTTATTATGTGCTGAGCCAGAAGTTGGCAAAGACTATGACGCAGTGGTTGCAAAAATCATGGAATTTGGGGCTTTTGTAACTTTTATGCCTGGAAAGGACGGTCTGCTGCATATTTCTCAATTTAAAGAAGATTTTGACCAGCTCACAGACATAGTTAATGAAGGCGACAAGGTTAGAGTAAAAGTTACTGAAATAAGAAGAGACGGTAAAGTAAAACTGGAATTNTCTGACTCAGAATAATTCAGCAATCATACATCTAGCAGAACCTCCACCATACTTCTCTATGGTGGGTATGTCTTGATGAACTATTTTGTCAAAATGCTTATTCAAAAACTGCATCTGTTCTTCTGTATATGCATTGAAAGCTCTTGATGACATAACAAGTTGTAANTTTCTATCCATATTGGGTACCTCAAGACAATTCCCACAAAAGTCCAATAGTTGATCCTGTTTAATCTCTAATACTTCATGATATTTATTTGTCATCTCNATAACCTTATCTCTATATTCAGGTTTAATTACTTCATAACAAATTCCAATCATAGTGGTTCCCACATACATAAGCACGTCTGTNTGATAAATAGGCGAACCAGTATGGCTCTCTGTTTCGAACATAACTAATTGATAATTATTTTCAGCACACCATTTCTCTGCCAACTCCTGATTTGCTCTAGGGGATAGTGTTAAGTAGACGATTCTATTTATTCTGTCAAAAACCATACTACTTGTTGATTCAAGAAATAGATTATCTTTCTCCATGAAAGATAGATCTGCTTTTAATTTATAACTTTTGTTTAGAAAATCTTTCATTGCTTTTGTTTTTTCCTTCCTTCTATTTTCAGCAAGCATAGGAAAAATTTGATATGTGCTATCTGAGAAGGTCGTAAACCAATTTGGAAAAATATGATCAGGACACTCATCAGACCCCTTGAAAGTAATAACTTCAATTCCACTTTCTACTAAATTGTCCCTAAACCTGACAAACTCTTCTATAGCAGCATTCAAAATTTCATCTTCCGTCATTGAATTATCATCTTTTTGATAGTGATTGCTGGAGGATGTTTCAGGATTCATGTAGAACACTTTTGGCTCTACCATAAATAGTCTATTGGTTGATTGAAGATCTTTCATATTTAACTAGCAGTACAAAATATTTACCATTAGAATATTGTCAGTGATTGATAATATTCAAAATAATCTCATTCAAAAAGAGTCAATTTTTGGTCCTGATAATTATAAACCTTTGCCAGTTGTTTTATCAAAAGCTAAAGGGGTCTGGGCTTGGGATGTAAATGAAAAAAAATATCTTGATATGATGTCAGGATATTCTGCTGTGAGTCATGGTCATGCACATCCAGAACTCTTGAGAGTNTTTCATGAACAATCGAGCAGATTATCTTTGACATCCAGGGCTTTCTATACAGACACTCTAGGCCCATATCTTGAAACAATTACAAAAATGAGTGGTTTTGAGATGTGTTTGCCAATGAATTCAGGAGCTGAGGCTGTCGAAACAGCTATAAAATCTTCTCGAAGATGGGCTTACAGAACTAAAAAAGTTAAATCTGGAAAAGCTGAAATAATTGTAGCAGCTGGCAATTTCCACGGAAGAACCACGACAATTATAAGTTTTTCAAGCGATGAAAATTCAAGACATGATTTTGGGCCTCATACCCCAGGGTTTGTCACGGTAAAATATGGCTGCTCAGCTGCCATTGAAGAAGCAATCAATGAAAACACAGCCGCAGTTCTAATAGANCCAATTCANGGTGAGGCAGGAATCGTTGTGCCACCTGAAAATTATTTACCTGAAGTTAGAGAAATTTGCTCTAAACATAACGTACTNATGATTCTTGATGAAATTCAATCTGGACTTGGAAGGACAGGAAAATTGTTTGCTTATCAACATACTGGCATACAACCAGATGGTCTGATACTTGGCAAAGCTTTAGGTGGAGGCTTCATGCCTGTATCATGCTTTTTGTCATCAGAAGAAGTTTTACATTGGATGAATCCTGGCTCACATGGTTCCACATTCGGAGGCAATCCACTAGCAGCAGCAATTGCGAAAAGATCGCTAGAATTGCTTGAAGAAGACGGTCTGATTGAAAATAGTAAAGTAATGGGTGAGTATTTTAAAGAATCTCTTTTGAATATGAATTCAAAGATAATCAAAGAAGTAAGAGGAAAAGGTCTTTGGTTAGGCGTAGAAATTGATCCGGATATTGTTTCTGGCAAAGACTTATCAAAAATGTGTCTAGATCATGGGATCTTATGTAAAGAAACACATGAGACAACCATAAGATACGCACCACCCCTTGTNATAACAAAAGAAGAATTGGATTGGGGTCTGGATAGAATTAAAGAAGTCTTCAACAAAATAACAGCCTAGCTGAAACTTTAGCAAATGGTTATCAAAATTATTAAATATGCAGGAACTAATGCAACAGCATTTGTAGTAGACTTTGCTGTTTTGTTAGCATTGGATTATTACACTGATATTAATAGAGCATATACATCTTTCTTTTGCTATCTTTTAGGCACTTGTGTAAGTTTTGTATTGGCAAAAAACTTTGTATTTGGAAGAGGGTGGCTTGCAGATAAACCGGCACTAGAGTTCTCAGCTTACTTTTTAGGTGGTGTAATTGGTGCAGTTATAACGGCAGTAGCTTTTTATTTGCTTGCTGCAATTGAAGTAAACAATATCCTCGTCCAAAAGATAATTGCAGGATTTTTTAGTTTCACTACTGTATTCATCTATAGGAATTTCATAGTATTTAATGATGACAGATAGTCTTCAAAAATTATTGAATACATTTTCAGAAACTCAGGTAAAAACGACTAAAGAATATTTTGAGAAGTATGGGGGCGATTGGTACAAAGCCATCACGCCTGACCCAACCGCAATAATTTTTCCTGAGAGTGAATCAGATTTAAAAAAAATCTTAAAAATTGCAAATGAAGACAAACAGGCAGTAGTAATATCAGGTGGTAGAACTGGGCTTTGTGGCGGCGCAACAGCTGCTAATAAAGAAATAGTTATTTCTCTTGAAAGGATGAATTCGATAGAGTGGATTGAAGAGAAACAATNCGTTAAGTGTGGAGCAGGAGCTATCACAGACCTAGTAAAAAACTTTGTTGCTGAAAAAAATAGATTACTACCAATATCTCTAGCTTCGTCCTCTTCNAGTTCAATAGGTGGCAATGTTGCAACCAACGCAGCTGGCTCAAAATTTATTCGCTATGGGGCAACAAAAGATCATGTTACAAAAATGAGAGTAATGCTGGCAAATGGTGAGGTGCTTAGCCTTCAAAAAGAAATTGCTAAAGATGCAACAGGTCCAAATTTAATGGAATTATTTTTTGGATCAGAAGGGTCNTTGGGAATAATATTCGAGGTAGTGCTTAAGACTGAGGAGCGCTTGCATTATGCTGAAAATATTCTAATTAAAACTGATAATCTAGATCAGCTTAGAAAGGATGTATTGTCTTCTGAAATAAGAAAGTTAATCTCGTCCATCGAATATTGGGACAAAAACTGCCAAACTCTTTTAGGAGATACTCCAACATCTGAGTATTCCGTCATTATTGAACTTGTTTCAAATGAGCAAAACGAACTTGATAAAGCGCTTGAGTCACTTGCCACAATTAATGAAAGCGTTTCTTTACTTAATTCAAAACAAGCAGAAGAGATTTGGGCTAAAAGAGAGGACCTTCCTGTNATCTTGGCTGATAACCATGCTTATAAAATGGACTTATCTATTCCTATGGAAAAACTGCAGTTATTTCTTAGTAGAGTGAAAGATATTGATGCAAATTCTATGCATTCTTTTGGTCATTTAGGTGATGGAAATATACATGTAAATATCATTTCAAAAACCAATGAAGAAGAATTGATTTCACAAGTTTATAACCTATTAAAAGAAGTTAACGGCTCTCCAAGTGCTGAGCACGGTATAGGACAGAGAAAAAAAGAGATTTGGACAGAATTCAGTGAGTATCGAGATAAGTACAAATTGCTCNAAACCCTCAAAAAATCAATGGATCCGAATAATATTCTNTGTCCAAAAGTTTTTTTCAAATAACACTATTGTCTGAAAACACTATATCTAGTGTTTTACAAAGGATCTAACACAACATAAGCCAAATTTATATTGTTCCATATACCCATAAATTCTATTAGTCAGTTAATTTAAAATAATTTGTCAAAAACGGTCTATTTTGTACCATATCCATAACTATTACATGGGGGAATTATGGATAGTATAATGAAAGCAGTTGTAGGTTTCATAAATGGACTTACAGGCATTCTCGTAGCCGTAATCGGCTTAGGTATCGTNGGCGCAGTAGCTGTCGGTGCTGATAATATGTTTTTTGTTGGTGATGTTATAGATAACCTCGTCATGTATGTCGGTATGTTGGGTGATGGCGGACTTGCGGGTCTAGTTGTATTGCTCATAATTATGGGTGTACTTAACATTAAATAAATGTGATTTTGCATGAGGGGTTTAGCCCCTCATGCTTTTTGAACCATGAAATTTTTCGATTTTAATTTTTCTAAACTAAAAGAGTTCCTTGAAAAGCTTACAGAAGTTCTTCTTCTGGTAGTTTCAGTATCTTTGCTTCTGGGAGTCTTATTCGGACCTGAATCAGCATTTATTGGATCCGTATATCAGAACTTTGCCAATATTTTAAACAGCATTGGTCAAGATGGAGTAATTGCTCTCGTATCAGTAGCAATTATTTTTGCAATACTAAAAAGATAGTATTCTTTAGATAAAGGCATGCACTATCCAAGTCAGATTGGATAGCAAGACAATTACTGTCAAAACTACACTTACTGTGTGTAAGTTTCTAAACATTTTTGTATTTCCTTCATCTCTTGCTTTATTTGTTGCTGGGACAAGACTTCCACAAATAAAAGGTAAAATTATTGTGATAAGAGCTACATAGATATTTCCCATTCCAAGAAAGAAAAGCACCATCATAATAAATCCAAGAGCTACGAGCATATTAAAGAGCTTGGGAAATACTGTTCTCAAAAAAACTTTTGCTTCAGGCGGACCTAAAGTTTTAAATACTGTCGGAGCTATGATCGAAGTATGAAATAGTATTGCTCCTGCTGCTATTCCTGAAACTAAAATTGCTATATCCATAATAAAAAAATTGGTGGCTATGCTTGGACTTGAACCAAGGACCTCAGCATTATGAATGCTGCGCTCTAACCAGCTGAGCTACATAGCCTATGCAGAAAGTAATTATAAATAATTAATTTTTAATTACATCAATTTACACATTAAATCTAAAGTGAATAACATCACCATCTTTAACAATGTAATCTTTGCCTTCAATTCTTAATTTGCCTTGTTCTTTTGCTTTAACCTCACCGCCACAAGACATGTAATCATCAAAACCAATGACTTCTGCCTTGATAAATCCTTTTTCAAAATCCGTATGAATTTTCCCAGCAGCTTGAGGAGCAGTCGAGCCTGTCTTAACTGACCATGCTCTCACTTCCTTAGGGCCTGCAGTAAAGTATGAGAATAGATTAAGCATCTCATATCCCTTTCTAATTACTGCATTCAGTGCTGGTTCTTGAAGCCCTAGCATTTCAAGATATTCTATTTTTTCGTTAGGCTCTAAATCAACCAATTCACCCTCAGCTTTGGCATATACTTTAATAACAGGAAGGCCAGATTTAGCAGCATACTCCTCTAGAGCTGAATAATGTGTATTTTTGCCTTCATCCTCATGCAAATTGGCAATAAAAAAAAATGGTTTCGCTGTTACTAGCTGTATTTGTTTTAATATTTCATTTTCATTAGGCTCAAAAGATAAATCCCTAATTGGTTTCGTTTCATTTAGATGATTTTCAATCTTTTCCAATAAATCAAATTCAAATTGCGTTGCCTTATCTCCATTCCTTAACTGTTTCCCAATACGCTCTTTGCGCTTAATAATTATTTCAAGGTCTGCAAGTATTAGTTCTGTGTCGATTGTTTCAAGATCTTCAAGTGGAGATATTTTACCCTCTACATGAATTACATTTTCATCATCAAAACATCTGATTACATGGGCAAAACATTGGGTTTCTCTAATATGTGATAAAAATTTGTTACCAAGGCCTTCACCTGAGTGAGCACCCTTAACTAACCCAGCTATATCTACAAATTCCATAAATGATGGAATAACTTTTTCAGGATTTACCATTGCTGAGAGTTGATCCAATCTAGCATCGGGTATATTTACGCGAGCTATGTTTGGTTCGATAGTGCAAAATGGAAAATTCTCAGCATCAATTTTCTGTGAGGTTAACGCGTTGAATAATGTAGATTTACCGACGTTGGGTAATCCAACTATGCCACACTTAATACTCATTTTTTATGAAGTTCATTCATGGCAATTAGCCATTTTTTTTTCAGAATAGAATCTCTGGCATAATTTGCTTTTGCAAAGGATTCTTCTAAACCTTTTTTTTCTTGTGGATTTGGTTTTTTTATCACCCATGCATTTGTTTCTTGTTTGGTGGGAGGGTGCCCGATACCGAATCTTAAGCGAACAAAATCCTTACCAGCTTTTCCAATGATATCCTTGAGACCATTGTGTCCACCATGGCCACCACCCTCTTTGAGTTTGACCTCTCCAGGCTCTAGGTCCATATCATCATGGACAACTAATATGTCTGATAAATTTTTAACATGATATTTCTTAACCAGAAGAACCGATTTGCCACTATTATTTATGAATTCATTTGGTTTTAGAAAGCCAACCTTAAGATCATTAATAACAGCTTCTCCATAATGACCATCAAGTTTTTTATTTGGGGTTAAAATAACACCTAGATCATTGCAAAGGTTTTCAAGATAGTCATACCCAGCATTATGTCTGGTTTTAGAATGTTTATCGCCTGGGTTTCCTAGACCAATAATACAAAGATCTAACAAATTATTCGGATTTTTCCTCAGTATTATCTGAGCTATTTTCTTCAGAAGCCTTTTCATCACTTGATTCTGTGCTTTCTCCATCAGCACCCTCATCAACATCATCAACTTCTTCATCTTCAAAATCAAGCATTCCACCTCGTGCTGTTAGAACAGAAACTAATACGGGGTCTTGTGATTTTAGGCTTGCAGGAAAATCATAGCTCCCATCAATTTCTAGTGAGCTTAGTCTAACCTTCTCTTTGGACTTAATTTCTTCCATATCTACCTCTATTGATTCAGGGATTTTAGCTGGATCAGTAAGCACAGAAATTTCCTTAAGCACATGGTTTATAACACCACCCTCAATTTTGACACCGAAACACTTATCTTGATTTTTGAGAACAACTGGAACAACAACGTTAACTCTAGTTCCATCGACCACTCTCTGAAGATCAATATGAGTAAAGATATTCTTAGATGGATGTTTTTGAACTTCTTTGAAAACTACTTTTTCCTTTTTGTCATTCAGTTCTATTTCAACGACTGAATTGAAAAGACCTTCATTAGAAATAATTTTTAGCAGCTCATTTTGCTGCACAAAAATTGGTTGTGGATCATTTTTTCCACCATAGATAATGCCAGGAATTCTTCCCTCTTTATAAATTAGTTGTTTGGAGCTCAGTCCTCCAACTTTTTCCCTAATTTCAGCTTTTAGTTTTAAAGTTTCCATTATCTAAACAACTCGCTTATTGATTCGCCTGTCATTAACCTTGTTATAGCTTGTGACAATATAGGCGATATATCAAAGACGTCTATTTTAGGACATTTTTCGGATTTGTCACCAATATCTATAGAGTTTGATACAACCAGTTTATCAATTGCTGAATTATTTAGATTTTCTACAGCATTTCCTGACAAAACAGGGTGTGTAATATAGGCAATAATCTCCTTAGCACCTCTTTCTTTCAGAGCATGACTTGCATTACTTAAAGTTCCAGCTGTATCAATTAAATCATCTGGCACAATGCAGACCTTTCCATCTACATCACCAATTAGGTTTATTACCTCAGACTCATTAGCCTTCTCTCTTCTTTTATCTATTATTGCCAAATCTTGAACTCCTAGTGTTTTGGCAACTGACCTTGCTCTGATAACTCCACCTGTATCGGGAGAGACTACCTGAAGATCGTCAACTTTATATTTTAAAAGCAAGTCCTTTACCATTAAGTTTGCAGTGTAGATATTATCCATTGGAAAGGAAAAAAATCCTTGAATTTGCTCTGAATGTATATCTAGAGTAATAATTCTCGTTACCCCTGCATTTGACAGCATATCGGCTACTACTCTTGCACTTATAGGAACTCTTGCAGACCTTACACGTCTATCCTGCCTAGAATATCCAAAATATGGGATAACTGCTGTTATTGATCTAACTGAAGCTCTTTTCAAAGCATCTATAATAAGAATTAATTCAATCAGATTTTTTTCAGCTGGAAAATTTGTGGATTGAATTACAAAAGTATCTTTGCCTCTAACATTTTCGTTAATTTCAACATTTATTTCACCATCACTGAATGAGGCAACTTTTATGTCCCCAAGCTGAACATTTAAGTTTTTCGCTACACTTTCTGCTAGCTTAGGGTTTGAATTTCCTGTAAAAACAACTCTATTATTCATATATCACATGGCTGGGGTGGTAGGATTCGAACCTACGAATGGCGGCACCAAAAGCCGCTGCCTTACCACTTGGCTACACCCCATTAAGTTCAAAGTCATAGTATTCTAATCCTTTAGCCAAAAAAACTCTAAAATTTTGACCAAATAATTCGAAAATTAATGCTTTTTCATTCTCGTCCGGATTTTCTATAAATAATGTTGAGCCAGTTCCACTTAATTTCAATTTATTAAAAGTATTTATTGGCAATTTTTTCTTTAATTCAGAGTAAAAATTTGAAAATTCTAGACTTTCCTTAAGCAAAACATCAAAAAAACAATTTTTTGTTTTATCTATTTTGTTGGATACTTCAAGAAATTTAGATTCAAACATCTTTTTTGTAGAAATATTTATATCGGGCGATAACAACAAGTAATCTGAATCAAAAGAATGAATTTCTGTAATTATTTCCCCTCTACCCTCTGCAAAAGCACTTTGCCTTGTTAGAAAAATAAATACATCAGCTCCGAGTTCGTTACATACCTGATCTCTGGTTAGTTTTTTCAAATCAATATTATGAAATTTACATAGAAAATAGAGTGTTGTCGCAGCATTTGAGCTGCCACCTCCAAGACCTGCTCCAATAGGAATTTCCTTTTCTAGATGTATTTCAAAATTATTTCTGAGATCAAATTTTTTTTCGAACCAGTTTTTAGCTTTAAGAATTAAATTATCCTTAAGATCAAAATTTTTATTGCTAGTGAGAACTGTTTTGCTTGAGGTATTAAAAGATATCTTATCGTGCAGATCTATGATCTGAAAATGAGTATTAAGTGAATGATATCCAGACTCAAGTTTACTTATAACATTTAAGTAGCTATTTATTTTTGCAAAAGATTTAAATCTATACATTCTTAAGAATTAGTTTGATTGTATTATCTTGATCTTCGCTTTCAATGCGAATTTCACATTTTCCCGCCAACTTACATTTTGATGATACAAATTCAAAAATTTCTATTGGTTTTGGAAGTGCATCAAAGAATTGTATTGAAATACCAGAAGAAAGGTTCCATGATTTTTTAAACCCATTTAGTTCTGAAATTTTTTGGCCCATCACTGGATCAAAAATCTTAATAATTGTTTTATTTTTACTCGTGGAAATTGAAACCTTTGTAATGCCAGAGTCAGTTTCAGATATATAGGATAATTTGCCTTCAAGATTGTATGTTTGAGAAGATGTATTTAAACTTGCACAGCTGGATAAGATAAATAAAGAAAAAATTAAATTAATTAAATATTTAAAATATAAATTATGGAATTTCATTGTTGGGGAATAAGTCATAAATCTACCTCTTTAGAGGTTAGAGAAAAATTTGCTTTTAATAAAGAGAAGATTGATGAAATAATCGCAAATCTTAAAAGTGTTACACCTTTTGAGAACGGAGTATTTCTATCAACTTGCAACAGAACGGAATTCTACTCTTTTTGTGAGAGAACTCAGATAAAGAACTTCGATAGCCATCTAGAACAGCTGGTAGGCAAAAATATTGGTTTAAGAAAAAACGATCAATACTTATTTTCAAAAAATGAAGCTTTTAAACATCTTCTAAGAGTTATGACTGGAATTGATTCAATGATAGTGGGAGAGCCGGATATATTTGGACAAGTAAAGAAATCATTTCAAAATTCAAAATCATTTAACTATTTGGGTTCTGACCTAGAGCTAATCTTCTCTAGAGCAATAAATTTAGCTAAAGATATTAGATCGGAAACTAGTCTCTCTAAAAACCCCTTATCCATAGCTTCACTTGTAGAAAACAGAATACTCGAGCAGGATAAATCACCTGTTTTACTAATAGGTGCAGGAAATGTTGGAAAAGCACTTATAAAACGACTTAATCAAAAAAAATATGAAATTGAACTGTTCAATAGAACAGATATCAATGTCGATGGAATTTCTAGCAGGCCTCTAGGCGAAGTAAGTAATGAAATTAAGAATTATCAAATTGTTGTGATTGCAGCAGCATCAGAAACACCGTTTTTTGCAAGTGAAGAAGTAAAGGATAATTGTCTAATTTTTGATTTGGCAATTCCAAGAAATTTGCCCTCAGGATTCGTTACAAAAGCCGGAAAAACTATTCTTACACTCGATGAATTGAGTGGAATGGTAGCTGAAAATTTAAAAGGTAGAGAAAGTGCAGTAAAAGATGCTGAAAACTTAATTTCTTCTAATGCTGAAAAAGAATTTTTGAAACTACAAAACAGAAAAACTATCAATGCTGTTCAAAAAAAGTTTCGTGAAGAACAGTCTGATATCAAGTTAAAAGCTATTAAGAAAGCGAGGGAAAAATTGTCTGAGGGAGACGAAATAAATGATGTAATTGAAGAATTAGCTGATGAGATTGCATCAAAAAATGCTTTCCATGTCTCTAAAATATTAGATGATTCAATATCTTCAAAAAATAGAGGGTAATTTTGAAAGAAACTATCAGAAAATCATTAGATAATTTGCAATCAAAGGCTGAAGATATAGGTAGCCAACTTTCAGATCCAGCCATTACCTCTGATATCTCAAGACTTACAGCCTTAAATAAAGAGTTTTCTGAAATTAAAGAAGTAGTTGCAAATTGGTCTGAGTTCCAAAAGCTTGAGAGCACTATAACTGACCTTGAAAAACTGATTAAAGATGAAGAAATGAAAGAAATTGCAGCTGAAGAAAAAGTTGAATGTGAAAATAAATTAAAAGTACTCGAAGAAGAGATAATGATTCAACTTTTACCAAAGGACAAAGATGATTCAAGAAACTCATTCTTAGAATTAAGAGCTGGTGCAGGCGGAGATGAAGCAGCAATTTTTGTTGGTGACTTATACAGAATGTTTTCAAGGTTTGCTGAAAGATCAAACTGGAAAACAGAAAAAATAAAAGAAATTGTTTCAGGTCCTGGAGGTTTTAAAGAAGTTGTAATAAAAATCATTGGTGATGATTCTTATGGAAAGCTCAAATTTGAATCCGGCGTTCATAGAGTACAAAGAGTGCCAGAGACAGAATCTCAAGGCAGAATTCACACTTCCACAGCAACAGTAGCCGTAATGCCAGAACTAGATGATATTGAAGAAAAAGATTTAGATATGTCAGATATAAGAGTAGATACTTTTAGGGCTTCTGGTGCAGGTGGTCAACACGTTAACAAAACAGATTCAGCAGTAAGGCTTACACATCTTCCCTCAGGGATAGTTGTGGAGTGTCAAGATGACAGAAGCCAACATAAAAACAAAGCTAAGGCTTTAGCGCTTTTGTCGGCGAAAATATATGATGTAGAAAAACAAAAACTTGAAAAAGAACAAGCAAGTGAAAGGAAATCATTAGTTGGAACTGGTGATAGAAGTGAAAAGATTCGTACATATAATTTTCCACAAGGAAGAATAACAGATCACAGACTTAAGCTTACTTTGTATAACATTGAGAATTTTCTCGATGGAGATTTAACTGAGATGATTGATTCCTTAAAAGCTCAAAGCAATGCAGAAAAACTCCTCCAAATTCAAGAAGAATAAAGAAGCTATTAAAGATGTCATAGTAGTCTGGGAAGAAGTCTATGGTAAAACTTATGATGAAGGTTTAAATTTCTTGATCGATGAACTTAAAGTAAAAGATATAAACCTCAAAAAAACTATAAGTGATATAAAAGCCAAAAAACCAGTCCAATATATCTTAGGAGTTTGGCCGTTTTATCAAGGAAATTATCTTTTGAGTGAAGATGTTCTTATACCAAGACCTGAAACAGAGATTTTAGTCGACTTTCTAGCAAATAATTTTAATGCTTTTAACAAAATACTTGATCTTGGTACTGGATCAGGCTGCATAGCGATCGAGCTATCTAAAATTTTTATAGAGAGTGAGGTTACCGGAGTTGATTTATCTAAAAAAGCTTTAGAAATTGCAGAAAAAAATAATTTGCAAACAAATAATAAAGTTAAATTTATTCAATCAAATTGGTTCTCAAAAGTTGACGAAAAATTTGATTTAATTGTTTCTAATCCCCCCTATGTGTCAAAAGGTCTGAAGCTTGATGAAAGTCTAATTCATGAACCTGATTTAGCACTTTATTCTAGTGATAGAGGATTAAGTGATTTTAAAATAATTATTAATAACTTAGGAAATTTCCTTAAAAAGGATGGAAAAATATTGTTTGAACATGGTGTTGGACAAGATGATGAACTGAAAAAAATGCTTGAAAATAAAAACTTTACAAAAATAAGTTCTATAAAAGATTTCAAGAACATAAATAGATTCATATTTGCTCAAAAGAAATAACCTGAAAACTTAGGCTAAAATTTGAATGATCTTGTAGACTTAATGTATGAAAAGATTTGGAATTGTAGAAGGTTTTTATGGCAAACTGCTTTCATTTGATGAAAGAAAAATTTTTTGCGATGCTTTAAAAAGCTCGGAATTAAATTTTTACTTGTATGCTCCTAAAGAAGACCCCTTCATTCGAACACATATAGATCTAGAACATACAAAAGAATGGTTAAATGATTTTGAAGATTTTGCCTCTTTTACTGAAGAATTAGGTATTAACCTTGGCATTGGCCTATCTCTAATTAATACAAATGATTTTGAAAATTTGAAAACAAAGATAAGGCAATTTAAGGGCTTTAAGATTAAATATTTTTCTATTTTATTTGATGATATCGACTCAAATTTTGATTATCAAAATCAAAAAAGAGTTATGACGGATCTAATGGATTCTTTTCCAGAAATCAATTTAGATTATTGTCCTACCGTTTATTCTAGTGAATTAATAAATAAGAATATTGAACACGCCAATTACTTTAGTCAATTTACAAAAGATCGAATTAAAGATTTAAATTTTTTTTGGACTGGAGAAAAAGTAATATCAACATCTTTGAATAAAAATTCTGAAACCGATCTTGATGAGGAAAATTCCTCTTTGATTAGCATATGGGACAACTATTTTACTACTGACTCTTGTCCGAAAAAAATGAATTTAACTTTAATGAAACACCTTGATCATAGTTATTTGATGTCTAAAGATTGTTATTTAGTAAATCTTACAGGTATGCCCAGAACAGACTCATTAATAATAGACTTATTTGGTAACTTTAAAGCAAAATCTGATTCTTCATTTGAAGATATTTTATTAAAACATGGCGTCGATGAAAGATTAATTCCATATGTTTATCTTTTTGACCCTAGTCAAAAAATCAAGGTTGATTCTGATACTAAGGATAAAATTCATAAAATTATGTTTACATGGTTTCACCCTCTTAAAAATGAATGGTATCCTTATCTTCATAATCTAAAAAATTGGGAGTAGATATGAGCAATATGCAATCATGGAGTCAAAATGTCGCTAGCATTATTGACTACGCAGAAAAAATTTTTCCGGATGTGGAAATTGTCTCCAGACTTTTATCTGGTGATATTCATAAGTCTAATTATGGTCAAATAGCAAAAAGAGCAAAGAAACTTGGTTCTTCTCTAGAAAAGTACGGAATAAAACATGGGCAGAATGTTGGATCTCTTGCATTGAACTCACACCGAAATATGGAAATGTATTATGGTATTTCAGGCATGGGAGCAGTGATGCATACGATAAATTTTCGCCTACATCCCGAGCAAATTGTCTACATAATAAATCACGCTGAAAATAGAATTGTTTTTCTTGAAACAGTTTTTGCACCGCTCCTAGAGGCAATTCAATATAATTGTCCGACTGTGGAGCAATACATTCTGCTTTGTGGCAAGGATGAAATGCCAGAAACAAAATTAAAGAATGTAATTTCATATGAGGAGTTTATAGCTGATGGATCTGAGAGTTATGAATGGCCAGAGCTTGCAGAAGATGCTCCTTGCGGTCTTTGTTACACATCAGGAACAACTGGTAATCCTAAGGGAGTACTTTACTCACATAAATCTACTCTTCTTCATGCATGGGCTGGCTCATCAGCTAATGGTTTAGGACTAAGTAAAAATGATTCTATCCTCATGGTAGTTCCAATGTTCCACGTCATGGGTTGGGGATTGCCATACATAGGTGCTATGAATGGTATAAAACTTGTTTTACCAGGCATGGGTATGGACGGAGCCTCTCTGGTAGAGTTAATTGAAAATGAAAATGTCTCCCTAGCATTTGGAGTGCCAACAATATGGCTCGGCCTTCTAAATTATTGCAAAGAAAATAAGATTAAACTTGAGTCAGTTCGTCAAACAATAATAGGAGGATCAGCTGTTCCCTACTCAATGATCAAGCAATTTGACGAAGAGCACGACATAAATGTAGTTCAGGGTTGGGGTATGACTGAAACTAGCCCACTGGCAACTGCAAACATTAAAACAAGGGAAATGGAACAAATGCCAAAAGAGGATATGTATAAGTTGCAAACCAAGCAGGGAAAACCTGTATATGGTGTTCAGCTGAAAATAGTTGATGATGACGGCAATAGATTACCTGAGGATGGTAAGGCTTTTGGAAAATTGTTAATCAAGGGCCCATGGGTCAATAAAAGATATTACAAATATGAAGAAGATGCTGTTGATGCTGATGGTTGGTTTGATACTGGTGATATTTCTAATATTGATTCTGATGGCTATATGACAATTGTTGATCGTGCTAAAGACGTAATAAAATCTGGCGGTGAGTGGATTAGTTCAGTAGATCTTGAAAATGCAGCGCAAGGACATCCGGAAGTTGTTGAAGCATGTGTAATTGGTGTAGCGCATCCAAAGTGGGATGAAAGACCATTATTACTGGTCATAGCAGCCAATGAAAGTTTGACAAAAGAATCAATATACGAGTATCTCGAAGATAAAATTGCTAAATGGTGGAATCCTGATGATATCGTATTTGTCACTGAACTTCCTCATGGAGCAACAGGAAAATTATTGAAAACAGAGCTTCGAGAGAAGTATGCAGACCATTTAATGAATTAGGAGGAAAATTATGGAAGCAATAAAAGCAGAAGACCTGCATAAAGAAATAGGAAAGACAACAAGCACATCTTGGTTTGTTGTAACACAAGACATGATTAACACCTTTGCTGATGTTACTGATGATCCACAATTTATACACGTTGATCCTGAGAGGGCAAAACCAATATTTGGAAGCACAATTGCACATGGAGCTTTGATGCTATCTTTATCAATTGGAAAAGGTTACGAAACTTCAATTCCTGTTGAAGGTACAAAAATGGCTATGAATTACGGTTATGACAAAATAAGATTTGTTAGTCCTGTTCCTGTAGATTCAAATTGCAGATTTAATATGACACTGCTTGAAGTAACTGAAAAAGAGGGCGGCAGATGGTTAATGAAAACTGGTATTCAATTGGAAATAGAGGGCCAAGAGAAACCTGGATTTGTCGCAGAAAACTTAGCTATGGTTTTTGTTTAAGAACCTTCTCAAAATTCTTATTATATTAGTCCTGTTAGCGATAACAGGACTTTTACTTTTAGGCCCCATCCTCAAATCAAATCTTCCTCAGTATCCTAATTTAGATAAGTGTATATCTAAAGGAACCCTTGAGCTTATATGTGATTTACAAAACCCAGAAGATTTCGCTGAGATTCCTAACGAAGATGCTGTAATTGTTTCACAGTTTGCAGGTCTTGCCGAATTGAATGATGGCGAAACAAAGGTTGGTCTTCTCTCACATTTAAATCTAAAAACTATGGAGATCACTGATTATGAAATTTCATTCATCCAAGATAATGAGCTAGGTATTGGCGATAAAGATTGTAAGCCATATAAAAATCTTTTCCCTCATGGAATTGATACTTTCAAAAAAATACCTGCCTCAACAAATGAAAAGCTTAGCCCCTTCCTAGAAGAAGCACACCTATTAGCAGTAGTTAATCATGAAGAAAGAGACAGAATCGAATACTTTTTATTTTTCTCAGAAGATATAGTTTTCTCTGACTCTGCACAAAAAGAATTATTTTGGGTTGGTTGTGTAGAGGCGCCTGACTTTAACACTTATTTTAATGATGTTGTTATAAGCGATGAATACGGATCTTTTTACGCAACACATCAATATAATAAGGATTGGAATTTTTCAAAATTGGAATTTTTCAATACTTTTAGATTAGATACGGGCTTTGTGTATAAGTGGGATCATATTAAAGGCTTTTCTAAACTCAAAAATTCCGGTGGAGCTTGGCCTAATGGTATAGAAATGATAGATGAGATAGTTTTTGTTAGCTATCGAATGAATGGAATGGTAAGTGCTTTTAATGGCAGTGATCGAAAAGATTTTAAATTTAGAACATATTTAAATGGAGGATCCGATAATATTATTGCTAAAGATAATGCCTTGTGGGTGGCTGTTCAAAACTCTGATTTAGGTGGGCTTACTTGTATGAGACCAGATCAAGTACAGTGCGCTACTCCATTTTCAGTTTTAGAAATTAATAAGGATTTAAAACTTTTAAATGAGTTCGATTTTAATAATGTGGCTTTTGGTGGCTTGTCAGCTGTTTACCCTTATTCAAATAAATTAATACTTGGATCATATAAATCAGATAGAATCGCAATTTATGAAATTACAGATTAGTTGGCTTTTAAGCTTTTTCCTTTCAATGAATGTTTTGGCAGAAACGAAATTATTTGTCTTGGGTACAGGAACGCCTAATCCAGATCCACAAAGAATGGGATCTTCTTATTTATTGCTAGTAGACGAACAACCATACCTCATTGATTTTGGAATTGGTGTCATTAGGAGGTTCTCAGAACTTACAGAAGAGTGGGGTGGAGAGCTGAAAATTGATACTACTTCAATTGATCATGCATTTTTAACTCATATGCACTCTGACCATAATCTAGGTTTATCAGATTTAATTATTACTCCTTGGATAATGGGGCGAGAAAATAAATTAAAATTATTTGGTCCAGATGGTCTTGATGACATGGCTGAAAACATTATCAAAGCTTATGAATTTGATATTAATTACAGAATTTATGGTACACAGCCTCAAAATAAAACTGGGTACAAATTTGAATTTAAAAAAATTGATGAAAACTTTATTTTTCAAGATAACAATGTGAAAGTTGAGGCCTTTAAAAATAATCACGGAGATTTAGAAGAATCATATGGTTTTATTTTTAAGACAGATGAAATAAAAATTGTTTTTTCAGGTGACACTGCTCCATCTGAAGAATTAGTTAAGGTAGCAAAGAATGCAGACATCTTAGTTCATGAGGTTTATTCACAAGCTGGTTTTGAAAAAAAGACAAAAGATTGGCAAATTTATCATGCTGCTCATCATACAAGCCCAATGGAATTAGGAAAAATTGCTAGCGAGGTAATGCCTAAGAAACTAGTTCTTTCTCATATTCTTTATTGGGGAGCCAGCTCTNAGGAAATAAAAGAAGAGGTCTCAGCACATTTCAAGGGAGAAATTATTGTCGCTCAAGATCTCATGCAGATATACTAGTTAAGGAGTTTTTTAAGTATTTCGTTTATTGCTTGAGGATTNGCTTTTCCCTGAGTCTCTTTCATAACTTGGCCAACAAAAAAACCGAATAATTTATCNTTTCCAGATTTATAAGCATCAACTTGCTTAGAATTATTTTGTAAAATATTTTTTGCAATTTCTTCGAGCTCGCTCTCATCAGAAATCTGTTCTAATCCTTTAGAACTTATTATTTCATTCGCATCCAAACCAGTATTCCAGATCTCCTCTAGAACATCTTTCGCAATCTTGCCAGATATAGTTCCGTCTTTTATCTTTTGAATTAAACTGGAAAAATTATCTGCATTTATTTTTGAGTTAGGCAATGTCATTTCATATTTATTCAGAAGAGCATTAAGTTCGCCTATAATCCATTTAGCTGCTAGAGAAGAATCAGTTTTTACGCTTACTTGCTCGAAAAATTTTGCGGTTTCTTTATTTGAGCAAATTACCTTCGACTCATAAACATCTAATTCATATTCTTTTATGAATCTTGCTTCTTTTTCTTCTGGAAGTTCTTCCATCTCTTCCTTAACTTGATTAATAAAATCTTCAGAAATATTCGTTGGCACTAAATCTGGACAAGGAAAATATCTATAGTCATTTGCAAACTCTTTAGTTCTCATAGACCTTGTTTCGTCTTTATTTGCATCATAAAGTCTAGTTTCTTGTTCTACCACACCATCACTTTCTAATATTTTAATTTGTCTTTTAATTTCAAAATTTATTGCTTTTTCCACAAATTTGAATGAATTAATATTTTTTATTTCTGCTCTAGTTCCATATTCTGCTGAATCTGGTCTCATTATTGAAACATTCGCATCACACCTCATTGATCCTTGTGACATATTTCCATCATAGATATCTAAATAGGTGATAATTTGATGAATCTTTTTTAAGTATTCCACTGCTTCTGATGATGATCGAATATCAGGTTCAGAAACTATCTCCAAAAGTGGTACACCAGACCTGTTCAAATCTATGACAGATTTGTCGTCATACTGATCATGCATGGACTTTCCTGCGTCCTCTTCAAGATGAGCCTGATGTATTCGTATTTCCTTATCCTCAAGTTTTACAATTCCATCTTTAACAATTGGAAAATGCAGTTGTGTAATTTGATAGCCTTTGGGTAAATCTGGATAAAAATAGTTTTTTCTGTCAAAAATCATGGTTTTAGCAATTTTAGCTGACGTTGCTAAACCAAATTTTATCCCTTGCTTCATAGCACCCTCATTCAGCACGGGAAGTACCCCAGGCAGTCCCATATCTATAAAATCTACAAGTGTATTAGCATCTTGCCCAAACTTATTTTTAGCAGGCGAAAAAAGTTTTGTATTTGTTAACAATTGAACATGAACTTCCAGCCCTATGACTGGTTGCCAGCCATTAACTAAGGTGTCATTTTGTGCCAATCTGTTACCTCCTGAATTTTATTTGTTAGTTGTAATAATAGATCCTCTTGAAAATAATTCCCTATAAGCTGTCCCCCTGTAGGCAATCCATTTTGAAAACCGTTGGGAAAAGAAATTGCTGGAAGTCCTGCTAAATTTGCAGGAATAGTTAATAGATCTTCCTTATACATTCGATTTGGATCTTCAGATTGTCTATTTTTTTCAAAAGCTTGATCTAGTGTTGTTGGCATAAAAATTAAATCAACTTCTTTGTACATTTCTTCGAATTTATTTTTAATCATTCTTCGAACTTTTTGTGCTTTTAAGTAATAAGCATCGTAAAATCCAGCTGATAATACATGTGTACCAATTAGTATTCTTTTTTTAACTTCATCACCGAAACCTTCTGCTCTGGTTGACATATATAGTTCAGAAATATCTTGTTGTTTATTAGTTCTATGCCCAAATTTCACCCCGTCAAACCTAGAGAGATTTGAAGAACACTCTGCAGGAGCAATCACATAGTATGAACAAATACCTGAAGAAAGTTCAGAAAAATCAACTTCAATCAATTTATGACCCAATGACTCAAGAATTGTTAAAGATGCCTCATACGCTTTAAGCACGCTATCTGATATACCGAAAGATTCAAGATTTTTTATAACTCCTATTTTTAATGACTTAGTATCTTCATCTAAACATCTCTCATAATTAATTTCTTTTCTCTGTGAGCAAGTAGAATCTTTTGTATCAAACGAAGACATTGCATCAAGTAATGCTGCACAGCCAAAAGCATCTTTTGAAAATGGGCCTGCTTGGTCCATGCTTGAGCAAAATGCAATCATACCCCAACGTGAAACAAGTCCATATGTTGGCTTCAGCCCTGTAATACCACATAAAGCAGCTGGTTGACGAATTGATCCACCAGTATCAGTGCCCGTTGAAATTGAAGTTATGTTCGCAGCAACGCAAGCTGCCGCGCCTCCAGAACTACCTCCTGGTACAAGCTTCTTATTCCAAGGATTGTCTACTGGGCCAAAATAGCTGGTCTCATTTGATGAACCCATTGCGAATTCATCCATATTTGTTTTTCCAATCATTATTGAACCAGCATTATTACAATTCTCCACTACAGTAGAGTCATATGGCGGTTTAAAACTTTCCAACATCTTTGAACCACAGGTAGTTGTGATATTTTTTGTGCAAAAAATATCTTTATGAGCAATTGGAACACCAGATAATGGCAGCCCTTTGAAGTTTTCAAAATTATTATCTATTTCCTCGGCTATATTGAGAGCTTCTGTTTCAAAATAGTTAATGAAGATATTATTTTGATCTGCTTTAACTCTTTCGAGAGCATTTTGAACTGCTTCTTTCGCTGAAATCTTTCTTTCTCTAAATGCGTCTCTTTGTTGTTTAAAATTCATTCAATTATTTTTGGTACTATGAAATAATCATCATCAGAATCAGGGGAGTTCTCTAAAAAATTCGATTTATCATTTCTGTCTTTATTCTCATCCTTTCTCATGACATTGTTTAGTTCAAGTGGGTTATTAAGAGGTTCTAAGCCATCTAGATTTAGATCTTGCATCTCATCAATTAATTTGAAGGTATTTTCAAGTTTTTTCATTATTTCTGGATGCTCATCATCAGATGCATTGATACGCGCAAGAAATAAAAGATTTTTTAACTCGATTTTATCCATCAAAAGCCTTATTCTATAAGATTCTGATTATTATAGAGTAAATTAGAAATGTTTAAATTTTTACGTAGCCTTTTTTCAAATGATATTTCTATTGATTTAGGTACTGCTAACACATTAATTTATACCAAAGAGGACGGAATCGTTTTAGATGAGCCGTCTGTTGTTGCTATTCAAGAAAGAAGTGGTCAAAAAACTGTTGTTGCTGTTGGGCACGACGCAAAAAAAATGTTGGGAAGAACACCTGGTCAAATGGAGGCTATAAGACCTCTTAGAGATGGAGTAATAGCAGACTTTAATGTTACAGAAAAAATGTTGCAGCATTTTATCAAGAAAGTTTCCAATAATTCTATATTGTCTCCAAGTCCAAGGGTTCTTGTTTGTGTTCCATCGAAAGCTACACAAGTCGAAAAACGAGCTATAAGAGAATCTGCTCTATCTGCAGGCGCTAGCGTTGTTAAATTAATTGAAGAACCGATTGCAGCAGCTTTGGGAGCAGGTGTGGAAATAGACAAGCCAAGAGGCAGCATGGTAATTGATATCGGAGGTGGCACATCAGAAGTTGCTATTCTTTCCTTGAATGGAATAGTTTATTCAGAATCTCTTAAGGTTGGTGGTGATAAATTCGATGAAGCGATACAAACATATGTCCGAAGAAAGTTTGGTGTGGTTATCGGTGAATCAACAGCTGAACTAATAAAGCTACAAGTAGGATGTGCAACACTTAATTGTAAAAAGGAATTTGAACCATACGAATTTAGGGGCAGAAACCTTGCAGAAGGTATTCCTGAGCTTGTGGTTTTTCAAAAAGAAGATGGTTTCCGTGCTCTAGAAAATCAAACCTCGGCAATTGTGCGATCGGTAAGACAAGCTTTAGAGCTATCACCACCTGAACTAGCAGCAGATATTTCTCAGGATGGAATAGTCATAACAGGTGGCGGNGCATTACTACATTGTCTTGATACTCTNATTGAGCAATCAACTGGCATTCCAACACGTGTTGCAGAAGATCCTTTAACATGTGTCGCAAGAGGCGGTGGAATTGCTCTAGGGCTCATGGATAAAGACTTTGACCTATTTGCTGAGGAGTAATGGCAACAAACATTCTTCCTTTTCAGAAGAAATTAAGATTAGTTATACTTTCTATAATTTTTGCTGGCACTCTTATTTATTTATCTCAAAGTTTTTTTTTAAATGAAANNGCTCAAAGNTTTTTAGTNAAAACTTTAAATGTNCCTCAACAATTTTTAACTCAAATAATTACTGAATATCGCGAATTTGAGAATGAAAAAATTGCTCTCTTGGAAGAAGAAATTCTCAACTTGCAAGATGAAATTTACGAAAAAGATCTTGAAATACAATCATTAGAAAGTTCTAAATCATTTAATAATTTCAATACGAAACTTCCAAATACATCTGAAACTTTCATTTCCTCTTTTGATCAAATGAATTTTACATGTTGCAATAAACATCGCGTATATTCCACAAACCCCAAAGAATACAAAAAAGGCACATATTCTGTCACGCAAGGTAATTTTGTTGTAGGTAAAACTAGAAATATTTCAAATGATGAAATAGAAATTAGATTATTGAGTGATCCTGAGGAATTTATTTCAGTTAAGACAATAAATGGTTTTTATTGTATTGCTAAGGGTTCAAGTAAAGGAAGAATTATAAACTGTACTAATGAATCAAAAGCTGTAAGTTATGAAATTGGAGATACCTTCTTCACCACTGGTTTTGATGGAATTTATCCTGAGGGAATGATNGTAGGAAGATTAACAAATATCCAAGACTTGGGCTCGAATATCTTTCAAGAAACTCTAGAAATTCAGCTGTTCTTTGATCCATATCAATCCATAAATAAGAGGGTAATATTTCATGAATGAATTTTTTAGATATTTATCATTATTNCTGTTAATNATTTTTAACCAAATATTTCTTGCAATTGGCGCTTGGTCATACTTGCCAGATATATTTCTTGTTCAAACTNTAATTTTGACAACTTTNATCAAGAAATTGCCTAATATTTATTTCTTTGTATTNAAAGGCTTCATTATTGATCTTTTTTTCAGTAATTATTCATTTCCTTACACCGCAACTTATACGGTTATTGGCTTGTATTTAAACTTCTCTACACTTAAATGGATTCAAAGATCATTNCTTGAGCAGTTGATGCTTATTATTTCAATTACCTTATTTTTAAATGGTATTTTATTCTATGTAAATGATTTTGCAGATGGTCTGAGTTCAAGAATTCTCTTAAACCCTTTGCTTAATTGCTTAGTTTGGACACTTATTTTCTTTAACCAAAGACAAAAATGGCTGAAAAATATTTAGTNTGGCCTATTAGGATATTTTTATATCTTTTGGCAATTGTAATTTCTTTATTTTATTCTCTGTGCTTATTTATGGCTACTGAATACGGCGCAAGGTTTATAGCTAAAAANGTTTTTCAAGATAACTTAAATTTCAATGAAATTAANGTTCAGCCTAGTCTNCTTGGTATTAAAATTANTATGCAAGATTTCTACTATAGAGGCGCAGCAGATTTTTATGGAGAAGAGCTTGCTTTGGAAATCAACTTTCTTAATTCCGTAATNAGTAATCACATTTATATACCATCACTAGATATTAATAGTTCAGAAGTAAAATTGGTTGAGGAAGATGCTTCATCAGGCTCGAATCAACCTAATCTTTTCATAAATAATTTAAATATAACTAACTTCCGAATTGGAGATACTTTACTTGAAAATATNAACTTTCAAAAAGTTNTGTCAGAGGGCGATAAGATTGTTTTTAATCTAAAGGATCTTAATATTAAACTTCCTGGATCACTCGAAAATATCAAGAATCTTGACGGCGCAGGATATTTTTCAGATGGTAAATTAAGTCTTAACCTTGAAAATGAGAATGCAGCTCTGGATTTTATTTTCTATGATGAAATCAAAAATTTTCAAAATTTTAAAGGTTATTTGAGTCTAGATTTCAATGATAAATTCTCAATTCCTTATGGATTTTTCTCATCAGCTGACGAAACAAGCAAACTGAATGTTTCTTTAAAATATAATGAAGATTTTACACTGAGCCTTTTTGCTACTGGAAATAGTAATATTCTCAATGATTTAATACCAGATACAATTCAAGACACAAAAGACTTCTTAAATGAATCTGAGTATAAATCGAACAATGCTCAAGTTTTATTTTCGCTCTTTTCTGCCGAAGACATTGTAAATTTCTCTGGTATAGCTTCATTAGAAAATAACAGCATCAAACTNAATCAATTGGATATAGATACAAGTGAGATGACACTATACATTGATAATAATTTCCTCAGAATCTTTGGGGATGACATATTATTATCAGGGTTTGAGGCAGATAANTTTTCACTTTCAAAAAATCTAAGGTTAGAAAGTCCNTATGAGCTTTTAATTGAACAAGGCAATAAGTTTAATCTCACTATTTCAGAGTCTGGAAAGATCAAAAGTTTATCAGGCATTATTGGCAATGNTTCAGANAGCAGTATGAATGTCNTATTTAACGATAAAAGCATTTTAGTGAACTCCAGTGANCTGTATGTTCAATTTGATTATCTTGATAATTTTAAAGTAGTTGATAACGGGATNAGAGTTTTCCCTAAAAAATTTAAATCAAATTATTTTGCACTCGAAGATAATAGTNATAACTATTTTGATTTTGATTTTAGAGATAATTCTCTGAGAAATTTAAACGCTGAATTAGTTCTGACGAAAGAATTTGAAGAAAATTATTTTGAAAATCTTACATTTGATGAATTGAAATTTGTTTTATCAAACTCTTACTTAAATTTTAACAGCGACGAACTTGAGATTGGAGGCTTATTTAATATTAATGGGAAAAACATTTCTTATTCAGANTCAACCTTTAATATTGACGCCTTAAGAGTNCTGTCTTTAATTGATATTAGGTCAAGACTATTAAATATAATCAATGCTGATTTTGAAAAACTTGATCAGAATAATTTCTTTATAAATGATTTAAATGGTGAGTTTTTTGCTGACAGCAGTGGCTATGCAAATATTAATAATTTAAATTTAAATTTTGATGCAGGTAGTGCACTTTTAAAAGGAACAGTTTTTTCATCTAATGAAACTTTTGATACTTTTAATTTAGATTTAACATTTAGTACAAAACTGTCTCAAAATATTCCATGGTATGTAGCAATTATTGGTGGGTTCCCTGCTGCAGCTGGAGCGGTTGTTGTTACAGATATCCTTCAAGAAGGTATTAACGATATAACAAAGACTAACTACAGTATTTCAGGCAACGTTGATAACCTTGATGTGTCAGTTAAGCAATAAGAAAACTAATAATTCCTAAAAAGCTTACAAAACCTATTATATCTGTAACTGTAGTGATAACTACACCACCTGCTATAGCTGGATCATATCCTGATTTTCTTAATAAATGTGGTAATAAAAAACCAAATATTGCCGCTGCTAATAAATTGAAGATCATAGCCAGTGCTATTGCATAAGAAAGATTATTATCAGAGAACCAAAAAGAAGTAATAGCATAAATAGCTATCGAAAATACTACACAATTTGCTAGTGCAACGATGAATTCTCTTCTGAATAAATATCTTAGATTTTTACGATTCAATTGACGCATTGCTTCTGCTCGAATGTATATGCCTAATGTTTGAGTAGCAGCTATACCTCCCATACTAGCAACAATTGGCATTAAGATTGCTGCGTATACAATTTTCTCCAGTACGTCTTCAAATAAACTTATAGACATAGCCGCAAAAATTGCAGTTACAAGGTTGATTGATAGCCATAAAAGCCGATTTTTTATCGACTTTCTTGGAGATGCAAATATATCCTCTTCAATTTGTGCAAATCCTATAAAATCTTGCTCAACTTCATCAGCCGCAACTTCAAGTATGTCATCAACTGTAATTCTGCCAAGCAGTAAATTGTTTTCACTTACAACTGGTGCTGAGAAGAGATCTCTTGTTTTAAATTGATTGTAAATATCAATCTGATCGCTAGAAACATTTATAGGGGAGAATTCAGTATCCATAACTTCTCTTACAGTCAGATTTGGGTCTGAAGTTAGAATTTTTGTTATAGGTAGTATGCCCAAATACTCATCTTTTTTACTTACAACATATATGTCATCTGTATTTTGGGGTAATTCCTTTAAAAATCTCAAATATCTCATCACAAGCTCAATCGAGTGTTCTGCTCTTACTGTTATTACATCAGTATTCATTAAACCTCCTGCGGACTCCTCTGGATAATCAAGAATTTTTTCCACTCTTCCTCTATCTCTTGAGTTCATAAGAGATAAGACTTCATTTGTCATCTTTTCTGGCAAGCTCTGAAGAATATCTGCTAGGTCATCAACTTCTAAGTCACTTATAGCAGTCGAAATCTCCTCGGGATTCATGCCAGAAAGTAAATCTTCTCTCAAATTCTCATCAAGCTCGCCTAAGACTTCACCTTCTGTATCTAGTTGTATTAAGTCCCAAATAATTTTTCTTTCGTGAGGTGGTGATGCTTCAATAACATAAGCTAACTCACTCGGAGTCATTTCATTTAATATTCTTCCGAGCTTTGATTTGAATTCAGGATTTGTGAGCGTTTCTTGAATCAGCTCAAATCTTGTATCTAAATTTTTGCTAGCCATTTGGCTATTCTACTTGATAATTTGGTTAATTCAGCTCACCAAAATACAATTTCTTTGCAATTGGATCATTCTTCACTTCTTGTGGAGTGCCTTTAAGAAGTACCTCTCCCTGATTTAAAAGTATAACTTCATCGCAGACATTCATAACATCTCTAAAATTATGATCACTAATAAAAATACCAATATCTTTTTTAAAGACCTTTAAAATTTTAATAATTTCTTCTACAGATATTGGATCCACACCAGCGAATGGTTCGTCTAATAGTATAAATTTTGAATCTAAAATAATTGATCTGAGAATTTCAGTCTTTCTCTTTTCTCCGCCTGAGAGAAATTTTGCTTTAATATCTTGTTTTTCAAATAAATTGACTTTTTTTAACAAACTATCTATTTGGTCAATCTTTTCAGTTGAAATTTTTTTGAACTTTAACTCTAATACTGCTTCAAGATTTTCTCTTAGTGTGAGTTCATCAAAAAGTGAATTTTCTTGAGGGACAAAATTTAAACCTGAAGATGATCTTTCTTCAAGAGTCATATCATTGAGATTTTCATTGAAAAAACTTAGTTGGCCTGAATCAATCTTAGTTAATCCAGCTAAAGCTTTGAATAAGCTTGTTTTCCCTGCTCCATTAGCACCTAATAAACCTGTTATTTTCTTATTGGGAAGTGAAAAAGAAATTTCATGAAAAAGAACTTTTGAATTTATCGACCTGCTGATTTTTTTTGCTTCAATCATTGCTCTAAGTTTATAACCATTTTTTCAGAACTGATTTTATTCCCTGATTTAATTATGATTACCTCTTCTGACAATATTAGCTGTTCTTTATTTATCTGAATTCTTTTAGCTTGCCCTTCTATAAACTCGCTACCATCAAAAAAATTTATACTTATCGGGTTTCCTGTTGCAGTAAATGTTTCAATGTTTTGGTTTAGATTGAGAATATCAGCATTAAATTTAATATTTGCAGAGTTGAATACAACATTATTTTCATAAACGATTGTATTTTCTTCAGTATTGATTTCAATGTTCTCAGATGTAATCTCATACTCTTGAGAGACTAGCTGCATAGACAAAAATATAACTAAAATTCTATAAAACATTTGCTTCTAAAATGTCATGCATTGCAATAACACCAACAATTTTTCTATTTTCCTCTACGACGAGCGAATAAATTTTATACTTTTTCATAATTTCTGCTGCTTCGACAGCTAATTTTGATGAACTTATTGTTTTAAATTTTTTCGTCATAACTTTGGAAATTTTAATTTCATGGATATTTACATTTTTCTGCAGTTGTCTTCTTAAGTCGCCATCACTAAAAACCCCAACTATTTTTTGCCCCTTTTTAACAAGTGCAAGTCCTTGTTTTTTAGATGAAACTTCAAAGATTAATTCTTTAATAGAATCTGTTTCCTTCACAACAGCAGCCATCTCTATTTTTGTCATTAAGTCTTTGACGCTTAAAGTGAGTTTTTTACCAAGCTTTCCNCCAGGATGTGATTTAGCAAAATCTTCAGAGGAAAAACCTCTTGCTTTTAAAAGTGCAACTGCAATTGCATCGCCGAGAGCCAATGTGACTGTAGTGCTCGATGTAGGAGCAAGGTTATTGGGACATGCCTCTTTTTTTACTTTCACTGTGACATGTGTTGAAGAGTTTATAGCGATCGTTGAATCTTGATTTTCAGTAATTGAAAAAAGAGGAATTTTCTTTAATTTGATTGCTGGCAACAGATCGCAAATTTCTGTACTTTCACCTGATTTTGAAATTGCAAGAATCGCATCTTTTTTCTCTATCATGCCTAAATCACCATGTAATGCTTCTGCTGGGTGAATAAAAAAAGCAGGCGTGCCTGTACTCGAGAGAGTAGCAGCTATTTTATTAGCAATATGACCTGATTTNCCAACTCCTGTAATGAAAATTTTTCCTTTACAGTTAAAAAGATTCTGGCAAATTTCNTCAACATTGAAGTTTTTTGAGCTTGAAAAAGCCTTTAATTCATCTAATTCAATTAAAAAAGCTTTTTTTGCTTCCTTTTGGAAAATATTTCTTTTCATTTCAAACTATAATTTAAACATGATTCGGTTTATTTCAGCAAAAGTTTTAATTNTATTGCTATATACAAATTTGCTTTCTGCAGAAAAGATTCCTGATTTGTTTAATTTCATTGATATAAATGGTCAAGAATTTTTGACAGTTATCAAAGAAGAAGGTTCAAATTATGCAGATTCACCTGAAGAATTTAAAGAAAAATTAAAAAATATTTGGGAGCCAATGGTAGATATACGAGTTGTATCTAGACTCATACTTTCGAAAGATATTCACTCAAATGCTACTGATGAGCAAATAGTTACATTTGAAGAGAGAACTAAAAAAGTACTGCTTGATAAATATGTGACAACTCTAATCGAATTCGGAAATTATAATATTGAAACTATTGAGGATATTAAAGTTACTAAACGAAGATACGAAGTTTCAATGAAATTTTACTCTGCTTCAGACTCATTTATTACAAAATTTACGGTATATAAAGACAGCAATGGAGATTATAAAATTGTAAATATAATCATCGACGGTATTAACCTTGGCTTAACTTTTAGAAATTCATTTCAAGATACATATATTCAATATAATAAAGATCTCGACAAAGCTATTGAGGCTTGGAGACCAACTACTTTTTAAAATATGGAAAGATTAATCATAAAGGGAGGCAATCATCTCCAAGGTGAAGTGGATTGCTCAGGTGCAAAGAATTCAGGATTGCCTTTGCTAGCCTCAACTATACTTTTAGATGGAAAAGCAGAAATTGGGAACCTTCCGCATTTACAAGACATTACAACAAAGCTTGAATTACTTAATTCCATGGGATCGTCAATTAATTTTAATGAGGACGGTTTTATTGAAATTGACTCGTCAAATATTATTTTACCTGAAGCAAGATATGAGTTAGTTAAGACTATGAGGGCCTCAATTCTCGTAATGGGCCCACTATTAGCAAAATATGGAAAAGCAAAAATTTCTCAACCTGGAGGCTGTGACATTGGTACACGTCCAATTGATTTTCATTTATCGGGTCTTGAAAAAATGGGAGCAGAAATCAAGTCAGATTCTAAATACATATACCTAGAAGCAAAAAATTTAAAGCCTATAAATTTTTCTTTCCCTAAGGTTTCAGTTACTGGCACCGAAAATCTAATGATGGCCGCATCAATAATTGAAGGAGATACAACTTTAGATAATTGTGCAAAAGAACCTGAAGTAGTGGAGCTTGCTAATTATTTAAATGATTGTGGCGCAAGAATTCGTGGTGCTGGAGAGTCAAAGATCCTAATTGAGGGAGTGCCAAGATTAGAGGCAAAGAGGTGGAATGTATTATTCGACCGTATTGAAGCTGGAACATATCTAGTTGCTGGTGCTATTACTAATGGCCATGTAAAAGTTAACAAAATTAATCCTAAAACTATTGAGAACATAAGCAAGAAATTACAAAGTATGGGAGTTGATGTTTTAGTTGGCGATGATTTTGTAGAAGTTGATGCAACCTCAACAGATCTGAAAGCACAAAATATCAATACTGAACCTTTTCCAGGGTTTCCAACGGATATGCAAGCACAATTCATGGCATTAAACACAATTGCATCGGGTAAATGTGTAATAGAAGAAACAGTTTTCGAAAATAGATTTCAGCATGTTAGTCAGCTTATTAAAATGGGAGCAGACATATCGTTAGA
>NYSP01000030.1 GCA_002683115.1 Gammaproteobacteria bacterium | reverse complement strand
GGTCATCTCATAAAATGATCTACCAGATGCGGCAAAGTGGGGGTTTTCAAGTTTTCGAGCAAGGTTTTCACCATTATCACCAGTTCCACCTCTTAGGTCTGCTCCAGCTGACTCAACAAAATTGATAAAAGGAATTCTATTTTCTCGAGCAATTTGAATACAACGCATCCACTTTTCCCAAACATAAACTGTCATTGCCCCACCAAGCACTGAAGGATCATTCGCAAAAATAACACACTCTTTTCCAGCAACTAAACCAATGCCTGCAACGCATCCACCCCCCACTGTGTAAGCAGTGCCATATGCTGCATAAGGGGATATTTCAAGAAAAGGGGTATCAGGGTCGAGAATATTTTTTATTCTTTCCCTGACTGGAAGCTTTCCTTTGGCAGCTAGTCTGTCAAGATGATGTTGGCCACCACCCATCTTAGCTTTCTCAAGCAATTCATTGAGCTTGTTTATTTTTCCCAACATCATTTCTTTGTTTGATAAAAAGCTATCGGAATCTTGATCTATTTTTGATTTAAGAATTGGGGCAATATTCTTATACATGCTGTAAATTATAATAAAAATATTAGAAAAATAAAAAAAATATCTATTTCAACTTCGCATAATATTAAAAAAATAAATTTTCTTCACTCGTGAGAAAAACTAACTGCTTTTTGAAATGCTGGTCTTGCAAATAGGTTTTCAGACCACCTTTTGATATTTGGTTTCATGGCTTGATGTATTTCAAGTGAAGAGGCAAGATTGATAGCATAACTCACACATATATCCGCAATAGTAAACCTTCCTGAACAAAGATATTCTTTGTCCTCTAGAGAGCTTTCAAGCAACTTTAACCTGGACACAAACCATCTGCTATATCCCTCTATGGCTCCATCAGCAACTCCAGGTTCTTGAAATTTGTATCTTAAAACCACTGTCTGAGGAAAGGTAAGTGTTGCGTCTGAATGAAATAACCAGTTTAAGTAATTTGGATAATCCTTTTCATCTGGCTGAACACACAGTTCTGTTGGGCCATATTTCTCAACAATATATTGGCACATCGCAACTGATTCAGTCATTTTGACATCACCATCAACAAGATAGGGTACAGTTCCAAGCATATTAGTTTCTAAATATTCTTTTTGAAAAACTCTAGGAGGGAAGGGCATCATATCAAGCTCATACTCAAGGCCCATTTCCTCTGCAGTCCAAATAGGTCTTACAGCTCTTGAATTTTGTGTACCATAAATTTTCATTTATCTAAAAATTGTAACACTTTCAATAAGTTTTATTTTTATGCATTATTAATGAATGGTATATGAGTGTTATATCGAGCCGGCAATTAATAAGTATCTTGCTTACTATGCTGACATTCCTGATGAGTGTTACTCAGCAACTAGCACTGAAGGTATGATTCTAACGGTTCTCATAATTTTGCTTCTTGGTAAGCTGTTACAGATATTATTTAATTTATTGCATAAGGGTGGAGTTTCAAAATTGTTCATTGTTTTAGAAAAAAAATTCAACGTTTATATTCCCAAGGAAGGTAACTTGGAAAATTTTAAATTAATTGAGATGTTTAGGCTCTTGGTAATAGCAATAATTTTGTTTTTGATTGTTACCTCATTCGTGTTGGCACTTATGCTTTTTTCAAACTATCTAGCAAGCTTGGCTCTCAATGCAACTGGATGGACTTTAAGTTAATCTCTGTGGTTATCAGTATAAATTTAAAACACTTAAAGAACTTTCTTGATAGGCGAAGACTTCACCATTTATATTCTTTAATAAGGCAGCACCTGTATGATCTATGCCATGGAAAAATAGCTCTTCATCAAAAGTTGGAATTTTAATTTTGCTATTCATGTGAAGACATTTCGCCAGCCAATCAGAACGCCAATTTTCANCAGAAAAATTTTCCAGTTTTGAAATTTCCGAAGCTAGCTCTTGAATAAACAACAATTTTTTCTCTTCATCATTTAAATTTTCATCTAAATCACCCCAATGAGGCTCATTGGGATTTACTTTTAAATTTATGCCGATTCCTATAACAACTAGAAATTTATCTTCAAAATTTTCTGTTTCTACAAGAATACCGCCAATTTTCTTAGACTCATAGATCAGGTCGTTTGGCCACTTTAGCTTTACAAATTTACCGAATACCTTTTCGATAGCGATTGTAGTTTTCAATCCGGCTAGCAAGCTCAGAGCTGGGTGTGGTTTTNCGCAAAAGAAGCCATATGANAATGAAATGTTGCCTTTTGGGCTTTCCCATTTTTTTTGATTTCTGCCTCTGCCATCAGTCTGTTTGTCTGCAGTAATTAGAGTTGGTTTAAGATTCTTCTTAGATTCAATTCTGCATAGATCATTAGTTGACCCAACAACCTCAAGATGTAAATGATGGAAATTTTCAGACATTCTTATCTTTTAACTGATAAGGAACNTATAGTAAATAAGTTAGGAGCCAAGCAACTGGAATTAAAGCAATAATATGCATTGGTGCATCAGGCATGAAGTTCATAATGTTGTCACCAGCTGGTTTTTCAAGAATGTACCAATAGTTTGTATCTAAGGCAAAATTTATTGCGTACATTGCTGGCAGGAATACAAAGCTGGTGAAAAGCATAATATTGAGATAATCCTTAAGATAAGGTCTTTCATTGGTGAGTATTAAAACCGTTGAAACACCCAAGAGGATAAGTGTGTGACCATACATATGATTTAAATAATCAAAAGTCGGAAATCCAGTCAGAGTATCTGGTGTGAGAACTGACATTCCGGCTCCGGCTATACCCCAAAAATAAGCAAATAGAAAAAATACTCTATGGCCACCAAGAAGGTATATTGAAATACACCAAGTAGAAAATGCACACATATGAAGGGGCAAAGAGTCTTTTACCATCTCACCAAAAAAGGTTACCTTAAAAAANGGATCTATGATTTCATGCGATAACATTAAGAACGCAAGAAAATACTTTATGTTTCTTATAGTCTTCTCACTACTTCCAATAAAAATCCTCGGAAGGTATATCACAATTGCAATGCATAAAGCAGCAAACAATATATGAGAAGGTGCTAATAGGCTAAACGGTTCAGCTTGCATTTTGTTTAATTAAATCTGCCGCTTTCTCAGCTATCATCATAGCTGGTGCGTTAGTATTTCCTCCGATAAGAGTTGGCATTATTGAGGCATCAACAACCCTTAAATTTTTTACACCCCTGACTCGTAGTTGATTATCAACTACAGCCATATCATCAATTCCCATTTTACATGTTCCTACAGGGTGGTAAATAGTATCTGATCTTGTTCTTATAGCAGTTTCAATTGCCTTATCATCATTTATATTGATTGGATTCCTTATATTATTGAATTTGCTTAGTGGTTCAGTATTCATTATCTCCATCATTTTTTTATAACCTTTTATCAAAGTTTTCATGTCATCCTCATGNGATAGAAAGTTTGGGTCTATTATTGGATCNTCNTNAGGATCTTTAGATGCTATTTTTACAGTACCCACTGATTTAGGTCTCAGAAGACAAACATGACAGCTAAAACCATTCCCCCAAATATCAGCTCTGCCATGATCTTCAACCATTGCAACGGTAAAATGAAGCTGTAAATCAGGAATTTCTAGGTGCTCTTCACTTTTAATAAATGCGCCTCCTTCTGCGAGATTCGAACTAAATAAACCTTTGCTAGTTAGTAAGTAATTTAATAATTCAAATGGTGCTCTTAAGGTGAATTTTAATGATTTNATAGGTGACCCNATTAGCTCCCAACTATTTACAACATGAGAAGTAATATAATCAATATGNTCTTGTAAATTTTCGCCAACGCCTTTTAAGTTTGAAACNCATGGAATATTTTTGGAAGCTAAAAAGCTCTCATCGCCAATACCAGATCTCATTAAAATTGTGGGCGATCCGTATGCACCGCCGCATAGAATTACCTCTCTATTAGCTTTTATAGTCTGCTCTTTATTTGCAGTCATACAATTAACCCCGACCGCGACATTTTGTTCAAATATAACTTTATTAACAGTGGTATCAGTGATGATGGTTAAGTTTTTTCTGCTTGTTGCCGGATTAAGATATGCCACTGCTGCACTACATCTTTTACCATTTTTTTGAGTGACCTGATAAAGGCCCGCACCTTCTTGATCCGCACCATTAAAGTCATCTGTGATTTTATGGTGTTTGCTTGCTGCCTCAATGAAGTACCTTGTAAAAGGATTATCATGTCGCAGCTCAGCAACATTTAACGGGCCTTCATTGCCATGAAATTCATTTGTTAGGCTCTCATTGCTNTCAGATTTGATGAAGTAGGGCAAGACATCATCGTAAGACCATCCATCGTTNCCTAGACTTGCCCAGTGGTCATAATCCCATTTATGCCCTCTAATATAAATCATTCCATTAACTGAGCTGGAGCCTCCCAGTGTTCTTCCACGAGGCTGAAAACCCCTACGATTTTCTTGATAACTCTGTGGCATTTGATGCGATAGTCCTGAGGAATCCATTGCACTGCCTGCACCCTCAGTCACAGTCACTTCATTAAAGTTTTTTTGAGGCACAGTTTCATATTGATATGTGTATTCAGATTCTTGAAGAAATGCATACATTGCTGGTATATGGATGCCAGGATGTTTATCTTTAGGACCTGTTTCTAACAAACACACAGATACTGAAGGATCTTCACTCAGTCTGTTAGCTAGTACACAACCAGCCGATCCTCCCCCTACAATAATGTAGTCAAATTGACTCATGCTTTCTTAAACTTATCCCATACGAGAAATGGAATGTAAGTTATAAAGAAGACCGCCAGAGCAAGTGGTGCTACACCAAGTATGTGGAATGGTGGAGCTGGCATAAAGTCCATTAGTGATTCACCTTCTGGGGTATCCATCAAGTACCAATAATTTGCTTCTCCTCCAATAATTAAATTGATAACAAGTATTGGTATTAAGAGCAATATCGTAATGACTGCCATTTTCCAAAAATTTTGTAAGAAAGGCCTGTGTTTAAGAACTGCAAGAGCAAAGAAGATTCCTAGTATGATTTGACCATGGCCATAAAAAAACATGAAAAACTCTATATCAGGCCATGCTTCCTGCAAATCAGGTGTTAAGAGCGCCATTGTTGCACCGCCAACACCCCAATAAAAGGGCAACTCAAAGAACATTTGATTCTTTTTCTTTTGCAGCAAAAATATTCCTATCANTACAGCACTAAAATTACACATATGAAGCGGCAAGTAGGTCTCCCACGGCTTATCAAATCCATATATGTAAATAAATGGTTTTGTGACCTCAAAAACTAGGAGCGAAATGCCGATTAATTTAGAACAAATGTCTTGAACTTTGCTACTAAAAAAATTCCCTAAAATACAAAGTACTGCAACTATTAAAAATGTAAAAGTTAGAGCTTGAGTGTGTTGCTCTCCAAAAAGAATAAACGGTTCTGACATAGATTCCTCCAAAAAACCTTTCTTTAATAATACAACCTGAGTTGATAGATACAAAATTTAATTTAAGATGAAAATAAAGGTTAGATTTATGTCAAATGATTGCTTACTGCTCAATGGAAATGGAAAACCAGTAAGCTATTTTCCACTATCAACCATCGATTGGAAGACAGCAATACGACTGCTTTTTACGAAAAATATTATTGTGATTAAAAATCATGAGTCTTGGGCAGTAAGATCTCCATCAATGAAAGTGGAGGTGCCAAGCATAATTATGTTGAAAAGGTTCCACAAATTCCAAAACTATGTGAAATTCTCTAGATCTAACATCTTCTTGAGAGACATGTATAGATGTCAATATTGCTCAGATATTTTTGATTCAAAACAACTTACCTTAGATCATGTGAAGCCAAGATCGAAAGGCGGTGTTACAAATTGGGAAAATATTGTCACATGCTGCAAGTCTTGTAATACATCTAAAGGTTCAAAAATTATTGAACCAATAAGGAAACCAATTAAACCAACATTTGCCCATCTATTAAATGGGCACAAGTTGAATAAAAACGATTTCCCAGATAAATCCTGGGCAGAATATATTTTCTAGTATTTTACTGAGCAGCCGTAAGGTCTTGTTTTTGCTTCCTTTACTTCTTCTCCATTTGATAATTGAGAAACCGCATTTCTAACATAATTTTTTGCCTTACTTAAATCAGTCATAAATAATGCTGCTGTATTACCAAGATTGTCTATCGCTCCTTGATATCTCATTTTTCCTGTTTCATCAATGAGAAACATATGAGGAGTTGTTTTAGCACTATACATACGACCTACATCACCATCTGTATCTAATAAAACATGTGCAGGCTCAGCTTTTCGTGAGCTTGTAAGATTTTTTGCCTCAGTAGAAGTTATGTGGCCTTGTTTTCCTTTTGCAGATGAGACAATTGATAACCAAACAATATCTTGGTTTTTCATATCTCTTTGTAAATTTTGCATATTATTTGAGTCATAATGTCTTTTGACAAATGGGCAATCATGATTTGTCCATTCAAGGACAACCTTTTTACCTTTAAATTCTTCAAGTGAAACAGTCTCATTATCCTGATTCAATAAATTAAACGATGGTGCGTTGTCACCATTCTTTACTGAAGCTGCACTGAGCAAACTTAGTAACATCAAACTTAATATCTTAATTTTCATCAACTACCTCCATTAAATAACCTTCAGTTAATATTTCATTAAGAACCAATGGTTCGTCAAGTTTTTTGTTCCAATATATATAAAGCGGAATTCCTGATCTGTTATATTTTTCAATTTGAGCAGCAATCTCAGGATTTCTATTTGTCCAATCAGCTTTCAAGTAAGTAATATTGTTATCTTCAAATTTACTAAAAACTTTGTCAGTAAATGCTACCCCCTCATTAACTTTACAAGTTATGCACCAAGCAGCTGTAAAATTGATGAAGTATGCTTTTTCTTTAAGTCGCAATTCGTTTTCTTTTTCAATTGACCAACTAATTGATTCAGCGTCATTTATCACTTCAACATCTTTAAAGTCCCATTCATTTAATTGGTAACCCCAAATAAGGCCAATTATTCCTGATATATACGCAGCAAATTTAATCTTAGTTATTACAAGCCAAGAAGAAAAACCTATCAAAAACCAACCTATAAGTACGAATAAGATCGAATTCGCATCAACTTGATTTGCAAGCACCCACAATAACCAAATAGCTGCGGCGAACATCATTAATCCAAAGAATTGTTTTAAAGACTCCATCCACTTGCCAGGTTTCGGTAAGAAATTAATTAGAGAAGGGAATAATGCTATTAGAAAATATGGCAATGCAAAGCCCAAAGCCAAGAACAAAAATACTAAGTAAGAAAAAATATCTGGTTGAATAAGAGCGAACCCTAGAGCAGCTCCCATGAAAGGTGCTGTACATGGGGATGCGACCACTACAGCTAATGTTCCAGTTAGAAAAGAATTAAATGGTCCGGAACCATCAGTATGTTTTTCTAGCTTGCCTAAATTTCCTCCGACACTTAAATCTGTAATTAAATAGACACCTATCCCAAATATTAAAATAGACAAAACACTAACTATGAGGGGGCTTTGTAGTTGGTAGCCCCATCCAATCATTTCACCTGCATTCTTTAATGAGACAAGTATTGTTGCAATTGTCATGAATGTTGCTATCACACCAACAACATAGGCACTAGCATTAAGTGTTACTGATGAATTTGATTCTGCGGAACTTTTAACAAGTGATAGGCCTTTCAACGCTATAACTGGAAGAACGCAAGGCATAAGGTTCAAGATTAAACCACCCAGAAAAGCAAAAATTATTGCTGTAAATAAAGAGATTCCGGTAATAGTTTCAGCAGTTACAGTCGAATTAAGTTGTTCAATCTCGTAATAATTTTGTCCTACGCTGACTACTCCTTTTAAGTTTTCACTAAAATTTTCGTAAACATCAAAAGTTAATTTACTGTCTGAAAAACTTTGTTCATTTGAATAATCCATAACTGAATCATTAAACGGAAAGAAATAAGAATTTGTGTCTAGTGATGCATACTCAATAGTGAAGTTGTTTTCATTTGAACTTAAAATCATTTCAGGAGGCGCACGTATAGGCACTCTGTTTAACCATTTATTTATCTCTGCAGGACTCTCATCAACATTTAATATTCCATTTTTCAGACTCAGAAGTATCGTTGCTTCTTCCGGTACACAAATATCATCGCAAACCAAAAATTTTGTGGTAATTTCAGTAGATTGATCATTCAAATTTTTTAAATTTAATTCAAATGGAAAAATTACTTCATCAACATAACCATAAGTCATCAAAGGGGGGTAAATTATTCTTTGAGGACCAGGCCAAATATTCTCTTTAATATCCCATCCAGAGGGTGAATTAAATTCGAAAATAGGCGGCCCTCCAGAATCACCTGGATTTATCCAATATGTGTGCCAGCCAGGAGTAAAAACAAATTTATAACCTAGCTGTATTACGCCAGGTTCAGAGATAATATTAGTATTACCAACGATCGAAATTTCAGCGTGATCTGTCTTAGCTGATCTTGCCTCAACAGAAATAACAAAAATTATTAATACTAAACTTAAATATCTCATAATAGAGAAGGGCGGCAATGCCGCCCTAAAATTATTTAACCTCTATAACGCGAGGCTTTTTATGATCAGGAACCACTCTTTCCATATCTATAGTCAAAAGACCATTTTTCAAAGATGCTCCTAAAACTTCAAGGTCTTCAGCTAAAGTAAACTTTAATTTGAAAGCTCTTTTAGCAATACCTTTATGTAAAGTTTCAGAATTATCAGATGAATCTTTTGGCCCATCATGTTTGATGGTTAGTGCTCCGTCACATAATTCTATATCTATATCTTTTTTTTCAATTCCAGCTAGAGCTACCTCTATTTGGAATTTAAGCCCATCTTTATAAATGTTATAAGGCGGGTAACCAGTTTGAGACTCATTAGAAATCCTTTCGAGTCTATCTACGAGATTTTCAAAACCTAATACACGGTTTGAAAACATTGGATCAGTAAAATTAATTAA
>NYSP01000029.1 GCA_002683115.1 Gammaproteobacteria bacterium | reverse complement strand
CCATCATACGTTTTAAGGGCTCTCGGCAGACCAGATGAGCTTGCACACAGTTCAATACGTTTCTCTTTTGGTAGATTTACCACCGTAGATGAGGTTAAAATGGTCGCACAAACAGCAAAGAAAGTTGTTAAGCAGTTGAGAGAGCTGTCACCACTATGGGATATGTATTTAGATGGTGTAGATCTTGAAAAAGTGGAGTGGGTACACCATTAATTAGATATGGCTTATTCTAGAAAGGTAATAAAAAAATTTGAGGACACACTAAATAATCCTCAACTACATAATGTTGGAAGATTAGATCCTAATTCCAAACATGTTGGAACAGGTATGGTAGGCGCCCCAGCCTGTGGCGATGTCATGAGGCTTCAGATTGAAGTAAATGATGAAAATATCATTACAGATTGTAAATTTAAGACTTATGGTTGCGGCTCAGCAATTGCTTCAAGTTTACAGATGATTGAAATGCTTAAAGGCAAAACACTCGAAGAAGCGAAAAAGATTAAAGATAGAGAGATAGCAGAATTACTAGAGTTGCCTTCAATTAAGATTCACTGCAGTGTTTTAGCTGAAGACAGCATAAAAAAAGCAATAGCAGATTATGAATCCAAAAAAGCATAAACCAGAAGTTCTAAACTTCACAACCAAAGCACTTGCTCATTTCAAGCATATGGTGTCTATGCAGGGTAAGGAAAATAAAGTTAAGTTAGGTGTAAAGAAAATGGGTTGTAATGGTTATTCATACTTCTTTGAATTCACAAGTAGAATAAATAAATCGGACCATAAATTGCTTGTGGATGACATAGAATTTTGCATTCCATCTGATTCGATCAATATTATCCGAGGAAGCCAAGTAGATTTTACAATCGAAGGTTTAAACCAAGGTGTCAAATTCATTAATCCAAATGCAAGTGCAGTTTGCGGTTGTGGTGAAAGCTTCACAGTAAGGGAGGATGAAGCCAACACTACTGAAACCAGCAAAATACAAAAAAAAAATTAAAAATTTTGCCGCATGAGGTGATTTGTCCTGATGGCATGACCATAGATGTTGAGCCAAATGAAACCATTCTTGATGCTTGTTTAAGAAATGGAATAAATCTTGAACACGCTTGTGAAAAAGCTTGCGCGTGTACCACTTGTCACATAATAGTTAAAGAAGGGTTTGACAACTTAGATGATGCTAGTGATGAAGAAGAAGACCTTCTTGATAAAGCCTGGGGTTTAGAGGCAAATTCGAGATTAAGCTGCCAAGTTTACCCTGCAGATGAAGTGACGATCATAGAAATACCAAAATATACAATTAACCAAGTTTCTGAGTTAACATAACATGCTAAAATGGGTTGATACGTTAGATATTGCGATTGAATTATCAGAGAAATATCCAGAAATCGATCCTCAGTGGATTAATTTTGTAGACTTACGAAACCTAGTAATGAAATTAGATGATTTCGATGATATTCCTGAAAAAGTTAATGAAAGGATTTTAGAATCAATACAACAAAACTGGATAGAGGAGCGAGATTGAAATGGAAAAAACACTATCAATAATTAAGCCGGATGCCGTCAAAAAAAATATTATCGGAAGCATTCAAAAAAGGTTTGAAGATGCAGGCCTTAAAATAGTTGCTTGCAAAATGATTCAACTAGATCAGAAACAAGCGAAAGGTTTTTATGCTGAGCACGATGGAAAACCATTTTTTGATGCGCTAGTTGAGTTTATGACTTCAGGCCCAATTGTTGTTCAAGTCTTAGCCGGAGAAAATGCTGTAAAACTTAATCGTGAGCTTATGGGAAATACAAACCCTCAAGAAGCTGAGACTGGAACAATTAGAGCTGATTTTGCTGAATCAATTGATGCAAATGCTGTTCATGGCTCAGATTCAACAACTAGTGCTGCAAGAGAAATAGAGTATTTTTTTGAATCCTCAGAAATAGTTGGCTAACAAATTGAACGAACAACCTGTAATAAGAAAGAAAACTAAAAAAATCTGGGTTGGGGATGTGCCTGTGGGTGGAAACTCACCAATTTCTGTTCAATCAATGACTAACACTCAAACCACTGATGTTGATGCTACTGTAAAACAAATAAATGATCTTGAAGATGCTGGTGCAGATATTGTCAGGGTTTCTGTTCCATCTTTAGAAGCTGCAGAAGCATTTAAAGACATTAAATTAAAAACAAATATTCCATTAGTTTCAGATATACATTTTGATTACAAAATAGCCCTTAAAGTAATGGAATATGGAGTGGATTGTGTAAGGATTAATCCTGGAAACATTGGAAATGAAACGAAAATTAAAGAAGTAATTAATGCAGCAAAAGAAAAAGACATACCTATTAGAATAGGAGTTAATGCAGGATCACTGGAAAAAGATTTACAAAAAAAATATGGGGAGCCAAATGCTGATGCTCTTGTCGAATCTGCAATGAGACATGTAGAAATTTTAAAAAAGAATGACTATGAAAATTTCAAATTAAGCATTAAGTCTTCAGATATATTTATGGCAGTTGAAAGTTATGAAAAAATCTCTGATTTAATAGAACAGCCACTTCATCTTGGGATCACTGAATCGGGATCTCTCAAAACAGGTACAGTAAAGTCATCAATAGGTCTTGGCTCACTTTTAATGAAAGGGATCGGAGATACAGTTCGAGTATCACTTGCTTCAGATCCAATAGATGAAGTAAATGTTGCTTGGGAAATGCTAAAGTCCTTGAAACTTAGGTCGAGAGGTGTAAAAATCGTCGCTTGTCCGAGCTGCTCGAGACAAAACTTTCAAGTAATTAATACAGTTAATAAGTTAGAAAATGAGCTTTCATACTTAAAAGAGGAAGTTACTCTTGCAGTTATTGGGTGTTATGTAAATGGACCAGGTGAGTCAAAAATTGCAGATGTTGGTGTTACAGGTGCAGCACCAAAACATTTAATTTACTTAAATGGTAAACCAGCATACAAAGTTGAAACTAATGATCTGGAAAGTGCTCTAATTGAAGAGGTTACAAAAATTGCAGATCAAAAAAGAAATACGATACTTAAACAATGAGTGATTTAAAAACTATTAGAGGAATGCCAGATCTATACAACGAAAGTATAGAGGCTATCTCTTTGGTTGAAAAAATTTGCACAAAAGTTTTTAAATCTTTTAATTATCAAGAATTCAGAACACCAATTATCGAATCAAAAAGTCTTTTTCAAAGATCAGTTGGTGAATCTTCAGACATCATACAAAAAGAGGTTTATGAGTTTGAAGATAGGAATGGCGAGCTCCTTTGTCTTAGGCCCGAGGGTACGGCAGGCCTGGTAAGAGCTTTAATTACAAACGGAATTACAAATGATGAAATAAAGAAATTTTATTATTTGGGCCCTATGTTTAGGTATGAAAGACCTCAGAAAGGTAGAAAAAGACAATTTTTTCAAGCTGGTGTTGAGTTAATTGGTGATAATTCACCTAAAAGTGATGTTGAAATAATTTCAATTGCCTCAGCAATACTTGATGAATTGGATGTAAAAACTAAATTAGAAATTAATTACTTAGGAAACTCAGCTTCTCTTGGAAAATACAGAGACTATTTGCGAGATTTCATAGCTGAAAGAGAAAATCAATTTGAGGCTTCTCTATTCGAAAGACTAAATAAGAACCCAATGAGAGCGCTTGACTCAAAAGATGATTCAGTAAAGAAAATCATCTCATCGGCAAAAAATATTTCTGAATTTTTAAACAATGAAGAGGTAAAAATATTTGAAGAGACCCAATCTCTTCTCAATGAGATAGGAATCAACTATGAGGTTAACAAAAATTTGGTACGTGGTATGGATTATTACACTGGCACAGTTTTTGAATTCACAGTCGAAAGTCTTGGAGCACAAAATGCTGTTATTGGGGGCGGCAGATATGATGACCTTATTAAAGAATTAGGGGGTAGGCAACTAGCTGCTACTGGATTTGCTTTGGGAATCGATAGATTAGCTGAAGTAATTACTAAAAGATCAAAACCTAAAGATCTCTTTATAGGTTTTGCTGAGGACAAAGCTATTGGATACGCTCAAAAGATTGGAAATAAAATTAGAAAATTAAAAAGGGAATTGGTTGTGGAAAATTATTTGGGAAATGCAAATGTAACTAAACAACTAAAAAAAGCTAATTCTCAAGGCTTTAAATTTGTTATGATAATCGGCCAAGAAGAACAAAAAACTGGAAATTACAGGATAAAAAATCTTTCTGAAGGTAAAGAATTTATACTTGATGAGAAAGGATTAGAGGAGTTGTTAATTGGTTGATAGATTTTTAGAGTTTATAAAAAGTAAACTTTTTTTAGGAGGACTAGGCGTTCTGGTTCTAGGTATTGCAGTGGCTAATTATTTCTCTTACGCAAACGAAAAAGCTAATGAAATTGAATTTCAAAAATTCCAAAATGTAAATCAACAACTAGTAATTGAAAGTGAAATCGAAAATTTAATAAATGAAACAGACCTTAGTTTCGACAAATTAGGATTCGAAATCATAACTAAATCAGTAATAGCAAAAAAAGCCTTAGATGAGGGTAAATATCAAGTGGCACTGGATTTATTCATGGAGGCATACGCTAAAATTTCAGAAAGCAAAATTAGAAAAGAAACAAAAGATATTCTATTAAATCAATATTCTGAAAATATTGTTCGATTGAATGTTGAAATAGGTGACTTTGAAGCTGGGGATAGATTTATTAAAGAAAATACAATTAATTCAGCAAGATTTCATGATGTTGCAGGAGACTTCTACAAGTATTTTGAAAATTATGAAACATCAAACTTTCACTATGATCAAGCTCTGAGTTTTGATATGGATGAGTTTCAGAAGAATAACATCAGGCTTAGGAAGCCTTTAAATTAAAATGAAAAAAACTTTCATTATTTTCTCATTGTTAAGCTTAATGAGCTGCCAATCATTTCAATCTTCTTTTGAATCTCTGGGTTTAGTTGACGAAGATCCAAATGCTCCAGTCGAATTAGATCAGAGTTATGAAAGTTTTTTGGATAGCAAATGGAAGATTCCTTCATCTAAGCCATTAATAAATTTTGATTTTTTCGCAGAGAACATAGAAGCAAATAAATTTTTTGCTTTGGCAGGTTCAACCCTTTATGTGATAAATGACAAGGTATTAAATGGCTTTGATTACAACACTGGCGAACTAAAAAATAGTTTTGAACTTGAAACAAACAGAATTATGTCAGGAGTTACAGTTGGTTATAATTCTTTTGTCTATTCTGACGCAGATGGTGTTATTTATGCTCACGATCTAAATAGTGGAAATTTAAAATGGCAAAGAGAATTACAAGATGTTGTGCTTTCAGAAGTATTAATTACATCTACTTCTGTATTTGTTCAAACTTCNTCTGATGTGCTTTATGGATTAGANCTACAAAATGGTCAGATACTNTGGTCAAAGTCTGCTCAAGCTCCTTTNCTTTCAATAAGAGGAACAGCATATCCNATCTTTTTTGAAGGNCTTGTTTTTACAGGATTCTCAAATGGGAGACTAGCNGCTGTCAGGGCAATAGATGGNATACAACTTTGGGAAAANCCNATATCAAGACTAAAAGGATCAACAGAATTAGAAAANTTAATGGATGCTGATTCTCCAGCTATNGCGATTAATGAGGATATTTTTTCAGCAAACTATAACGGTTCTTTGACACGTTTNAATATTAGAACTGGTGAAAAAATATTTTCCGTAGATCTTTCNACTTCAAAACCATTTGTGCTNTACAGAGATCGAATAACTGCTATCAATATGANNGATGAATTAATCGGCTTTAANGCAATNAATGGNACTGAGGTTTGGCGTAATCAGAAATTTAAAAATAGAGAAATTACAGNACCAGTTCTTTATGAGGACAAAATTTATTTTGGTGATCTCGAAGGTTACCTCCATGAGATAGATGCAAGCACAGGAATGATCACGGGACTTACATCCACAGACTTAAAAGCAATTAAGCAACTTGAGATATTCTCCGATACACTTGTAGTTGAGGATGTTGATGGAGCTATATCAGGCTTTGATCTAAAATAAATGAAAACAACTGTCTCAATTGTCGGTAGAACAAATGTCGGCAAATCTTCAATTTTTAATAAACTGGCTAAATCAAAATCTGCCATAGTTTCTGACAGAGAAGGTTTAACGCGTGATCTCAAAACTACTGAATTAACTCTTGGAAATAAAACCTTAACTCTAGTTGATACTGGGGGNTTTTTNACATCAAAAAATGACGAGTTTGAANANATGATTTTAGCTAAAGCACATGAAGCTATTGAAATGTCAGAACTAATATTATTTGTAGTAGATAAAAAGTTTGGAATCTCACCATACGACAAGGAAATAGCATCAATTCTAAGAAAAGGATCAAAGGAAGTNATTTTAGTTATTAACAAAATTGATGTAAAAACAGATGAAGGAGTATCAGTTTTTCANGAACTTGGATTTGAAAAAATAATCGAAGTAAGTGCGGAACATAATAAAAACATCATAGAACTAAAGAAAACTATTTTTGAAAATGTTTCTGATGTAGAGAGTGAGGAACATTTTCATGCCCCAAAAATTTGCATTATTGGAAAACCAAATGTGGGAAAATCTTCAACAATCAANGCTATTTCTGGGAATGCAAAAACAATTGTCTCAGATATTCCAGGCACAACTATTGATTCAATTGATGTANAAATCAAATACAAGAAAAAAGACTACATATTTGTCGACACAGCAGGCATTAGAAAAAAAAGCAAAACTGTACTAAAGGAAGAGAAATTTTCTATCGTTAAATCTCTTGAAGCAATAAAGAAATCAGATCTATCAATATTAATGTTAGATGCTAAGAAACCTTTTCTTGATCAGGATAAGAAGNTATTAGAGAAAGCACGTGAAGTGGGAAAAGCAATTGTGATAGCTATCAATAAAAGCGATCTAATCAATGAGAAGGAAAGATCTGAAATAGAAATTAATTTTCAAAGTGAACCTATGATGAGATATTTGCCTGTAAGCTTTATATCTGCAAAAGATAANATTGGTTTCAAGCATCTTTTTGATCAAATATATAGGGTTTTAGAGAACACAGATAAAAGATTATCGACAAATAAACTAAATAATTTANTAAGAAAAGCAGTAACTGAAAAATCAATACCATTCAAAGGAAAATTTAAACCCAAAATACGTTTTGTGCATCAAGGTGGAAAGAATCCGCATGTTTTAACAATACATGGAAATTCCCTTGATAAATTAGAAGGAAGTTATAAAAGATATCTTATTAATACATTCCAGAAAGGACTCAATCTTTTGGGAATTACTTTAAAATTAAAATTCGTAACAACCAAAAATCCTTTTAATTAAANATAAATTAAGCCTTAATCTACCAAGATATTTTATAATTAAAGTTGGATGANTAGGCGCCCAACTTTTATAAATCTATTTTTGATCAAGCTGCCGATAACAGCTTTATCCTCAATCAGCCATAGGCTGTCAGGTATAATCAATTTCTTTATTGCAATTCCAACTTTTGTGCTTTTCTTTTTAACAGATTACTTGATAACAGATGAGATGGGCTGGGATCAAGAAAGATATGATATTTCTGTTAAATTCCTAGTTTCATTATCTCTAATAGCTATCACGTATCATATTTTTGCCGGCTTAAGACATCTCATTACAGATTTTTCTGATCATGGTCATGAATTTTCAGAAGCAAAATTTACTGCCTTAATTGCATTTGTTTTGACTTTTATTGTTTCAATAATTCTCTTAATGGAGGTTTGGTAATGGGTACATTTTTATGGCTAGCACAAAGAGTAAGCTCAATGATCATACTTAGTTATGTGTTGCTAGTGATGATTAGCTATTATCTGAAGCCATATGAAACAAATGCTTTAGTTTGGTATGTTGATATTCACACTATTGAAATGAAAATATTTACCGTTCTATTTTTANTAGTAATGATTACACATGCTCTACAAGGACTTAAAGCAATAGAAGATGANTATTTCACAGAAAGAACGATAGGGATGTTTTTGCCAGGGTTTGATAATTTAGCGAAGATACTAAGGTTTCTTTACAGAGGATTTATACTTTTAGTTATTTTAGTTCTTAGTTATGTCGTTGTTTTTTCTTATTTAATGGAACTTTAAATAAATGACTATATATAATTACTNATAACATAAGTTGAAATGGAATTTGGTGGAACAACTGTATCAGTAAAAGAATATGACGTTGTAATCGTTGGCGGTGGTGGCTCAGGGCTTCGAGCATCNCTCGAAATTTCNAAATCAGGCCAGAACGTTGCAGTTGTATCAAAAGTTTTCCCTACAAGATCTCATACTGTTGCTGCTCAAGGCGGTATTACATGTGCAATTGCAAGTGCTGATCCAAATGATGACTGGAGATGGCATATGTTTGATACAGTCAAAGGTTCAGATTATATAGGCGATCAAAATGCTATTGAATATATGTGTTCTGAAGGGCCTGATGCAATATTTGAGCTCGAACACATGGGATTGCCTTTTTCACGATTTGAAAACGGTAGGATCTACCAAAGGCCTTTTGGTGGGCAATCCAAGGAGTTCGGTGAAGGCGGTCAAGCTGCAAGGACATGTGCAGCAGCTGATAGAACAGGCCATGCTTTGCTACACACACTTTATCAAGCAAATTTAAAAGCTGGCACTCAATTCCTTAATGAATGGTTTGCAATAGATTTAATCAAAAATGATGAAGGTGTCATAAAAGGCCTCAGTTGTTTTGATATGGAAACAGGTGAAGTATCGATTATTAAATGTAAATCAGTTGTTCTCGCAACTGGAGGAGCTGGACAAGTATATGAACAAAATACGACTTCACTAATTTGTACAGGTGATGGTTTGGGAATGGTGCTTAGACAGGGCTATCCATTACAAGATATGGAGATGTGGCAATTCCATCCTACAGGTTTATATGGAAATGGATCATTGATGACTGAGGGTTGTAGAGGCGAAGGAGGTTATTTAATAAATTCTGAAGGAGAAAGATTTATGCCTAATTATGCACCAAAAGCNAAAGATCTTGCTTCTAGAGATGTTGTTTCAAGATGTATAGTNCAAGAGATATTGGCAGGAAGAGGCTGCGGTGAAAANAAAGATCACGTTTTTCTAAAAATTGATCACCTGGGAGCTGATGAAATTATGCAAAAACTTCCTGAGATCAGAGAAATATCCATGACTTTTGCAAATGTTGACCCCATAGAAGCCCCAATTCCTGTTGTCCCAACATGCCACTATATGATGGGAGGTATACCGACAAATGTGAATGGACAAGTGTTAACCCAGATTGATGGCAANGACAAAGTTATTGATGGACTTTACTCAATTGGTGAGGCTGCAAATGTCTCAGTTCACGGTGCAAATAGACTTGGTGGCAATTCACTGCTTGATTTAGTTGTTTTTGGTCGGTCAGCAGGCAGACACATAAATAAAGAAATAAAAGAGTCTGATTCTAAAGATATTACTGAAAGAAATATTGAAGAGTCCCTTCAGATTTTGATAAGTATTCAAGCTACCAAAAAAGGCGAAAGCGTATTTGACTTACGTTCTGAAATGCAAAATATCATGCAAAATCATTTTGGNGTATACAGAAATGAAGAATTAATGAGAGAAGGAGTAAGAAAATTAGAAGAAGTTACCGAAAGAACAAAAAATATTCACTTAATAGATAAATCAAATCTATTNAATTCTGAAAGAGTGGAAGTGCTGGAGTATTTAAATTTATTAGAAATAGCAAACGCAACAGCATATTCTGCGATGGAAAGAAAAGAAAGCAGGGGTGCTCACGCTAGAGAAGACTATCCTGATAGAGATGACAAAGATTGGTTATGCCATTCTTTATATTTCAAAGATGCTAATAAAGTTTGCAAAAGAGATGTTAACCTTGAACCAGAAACGGTAGAAGCGTTCAAACCAAAAGCGAGAGTATATTAAATGGCCAAAAAGTTAAAACTAAGTCTTTATAGATTTGATCCAGAAAAAGATGAAAGGCCCTACATGAATGATTATGAAGTCTCTTATCCTGCTACTGGAAATATGATGGTCATCGATGCTATTAGACAAGCACAAGAGCTTGATTCAACAGTTACTTTCAGAAGGTCTTGCGCACAAGGAGTGTGTGGCTCTGATGGCGTGAATATGAATGGAAAAAATGGTTTAGCCTGCATTACACCTGTTTCTGATGTTGTTACTAGAGACAAGCTTGAGGTACGCCCTCTGCCAGGTTTACCTGTAATTAAAGATTTAATCGTTGATATGAAGCCATTTTATGAACAGTATGAAAAAGTTAAACCATTTCTAGATAATGAAGATGAAGTAACTACTGGTCATGAGAGACTACAGAGCCCTCAAGATCGTGACAAATTAGATGGATTATATGAGTGTGTTTTATGTGCTTGTTGCTCAACAAGTTGTCCTTCATTTTGGTGGAATCCNGAAAAATTTGTAGGACCGGCAGCATTGCTTCAAGCTTATAGATTTATTGCCGATACTCGAGACAAACAAAAAAGAAACAGGCTAAAAAAATTAAATGATGCCTTTAGTGTATATAGATGTCATGGGATAATGAATTGT
>NYSP01000028.1 GCA_002683115.1 Gammaproteobacteria bacterium | reverse complement strand
ATGAAATTCCATTCTCAAGTAGGAGCTTTGCTGCAAACTTCATTTTCGCTTCCGAATACTATAAAGAAGTTAGAACATAATTTATAGATCATTTAGAATATCACCCTATGTCAATTTCAATTAAAACCAAAAAAGACATCGAAAATATGAAAATTGCAGGTGGAAAAGCTGCAAGTGTCTTAGATATGATTGAAGAATATGTTGTACCAGGTGTAACGACAGCTCGTCTTGATGAAATAGCATTTGAGTACATTACCCAAGAATTAAAATGTATACCTGCAAATATTGGCTACGGTGGCTTTCCTAAAACATTATGCACATCGGTGAATAATGTTATTTGCCATGGAATACCGAGTGAAGATAAGGTTTTAAAGAATGGTGATATCGTCAATATAGATGTAACAGTTATTGACAATGAATGGCACGGCGATACTTCAAGAATGTATCATGTAGGAAAAGTTCCAGCTCATGCAGATAGATTGGTTCGAATCACAAAAGATTGTTTGTTTGCTGGCATAGAGGAAGTTAAACCAGGAGCTTCACTAGGTGATATAGGTGCTGCTATACAAGAATTAGCTGAAAAAAATCATTACTCAGTCGTCCGTGACTACTGTGGTCATGGCATCGGCAAAACCTATCATGAAGAACCTCAAATAATGCACTATGGCAAAAGGGGTCAAGGCATAATCCTTAAAGAAGGTATGTGTTTCACTATTGAGCCTATGATTAATCTAGGAACCTATCAGACAAAAATCTTAAATGATGGATGGACCGTGGTCACCAAAGATGGAAAACTTTCAGCTCAATGGGAGCACAGTGTTGCAGTCACTAATAGTGGCTGTGAAATACTAACTTTAGGCCAAAGAGAGAAATAATGAAATTACCTATTGCTGCTTATGGAATTGCTCTTTATGACGAAATTGGTTTTTTAAGAGTTGATTATGCTTTTGATGGTGAACTTACATTAATTGAAACGGATAGTAAAACAAACGGCTGGGAATACGACGAGGAATGGGAGCATTTTGACAAAGATAGATTGGAAGTAATCCAAGAAGGAAGCAGGAAGATTAAACCCGTAATAACACATTTAGTTGATGACCAACCTTTAGAAGATGTTCCAACTGCTTGGCTTAAACTTCAGCTTCTTTCAATGAGATATTTCAAACCAAATGAATTAAATCTTGAAAATATTTTTGAAGTTTTGCCTAATTTAATCTGGGGGCAAAATTTTATTGATAGAGCTCCCGCAGGATCAATGAANAGCAAGCCATTTGAGTCTGGTTTCTCAGGTGCTAAATCAGTNGATAAGTTTCCACCTATGACTGATTACGTTGTCCCAAGTGGAGTAAGAATTGCAGACACAGCTAGAGTAAGACTGGGAGCTTACCTNGGCGANGGAACAACAGTAATGCATGAAGGTTTTGTAAATTACAATGCAGGAACTGAGGGACCAAATATGATTGAAGGAAGAATTTCTTCAGGTGTTTTCATANGGAAAGATACTGATTTGGGTGGAGGCTCATCAACGATGGGNACACTATCCGGNGGNAATGAAAAGATAATTTCTGTNGGTGAAAGATGCTTNCTNGGTGCAAATTCCGGCATNGGNATTTCNCTAGGAAATGATTGTACAGTTGAGGCTGGATTATATNTAACTGCTGGAACTAAAGTCACCTTAGTAGACAATGAAGAAAAGATTGTAAAAGCGCTAGAGCTCAGCGGAAAAGATGGTATCTTATACTATAGAGACTCATTAAGCGGAAAGGTATGCGCTAAAGTTAACAATACTCAATTCAAATTGAATAAAGCTCTGCACGAAAANAACTAATTTGGAAATAAAATTTACTCAAGACTTAGTCAGAAAAAAATCAATAACTCCAGATGATGGCGGCTGTTTGAATTACATTCAGNAGTTTCTAGCTTCNAAAAATTTTGAAAGTGAAATATTAACTTANGGACGTGTTAAAAATCTATGGAGCATCAATAGGAAAGCAGGACCTTTACTAATTTTTTTAGGTCATGTNGATGTAGTCCCCACTGGGCCTGAAGATAAATGGGAGCATGATCCTTTCTCAGGTCATGANGATGGTGAATTTATTCATGGTAGAGGAACGGGNGATATGAAAGGAGGTATAGCTTGCTTTATGTCAGCACTAGCNAGAATTGATCCAAATGATCTNAATTTCTCTTTGGGTTTTATTATTACATCAGACGAAGAAGGGCCCTCTCGTGATGGAACAGTAAAAGTAGTTGAAGAGCTAATTAGTAGAAANGAAATAGTTGATTATTGTCTTATTGGCGAACCCTCAACACTTGAGAATGTTGGTGACAATATAAGGATAGGTAGGAGAGGATCNATTAACATCGAGCTNGAAGTCCAAGGCAAACAGGGGCATGCAGCCTACCCTGCTAGAGTAGATAATCCCATACATAAAGTTGTGCCATTTCTTGAAAGNCTTTTGAAAGAGGAATGGGATAAAGGNAATGAGCACTTTCCACCAACATCACTGCAACTCACAAATATCACCGCTGGAGTAGGCGCTCACAACGTGACACCGAATAACCTCAACTTGAAATTCAATCTACGTTATTCACCTGAGATAACTGCATCACAAATAGAAGAAAAAATTACTAACTTCCTTCATGAAGAAGGTGTCAAACATAAAATTTCATTTGAATCGAATGCATTGCCCTTCTATTCAAAGCCTGCCCTTTTGACAAAAGTTGTCCAAAAAAGCATTAATGATGTTCAAGGCTTTGATCCAACTATTTCATGTTCAGGTGGAACTTCTGATGGAAGATATATATCAAAAACCGGTTGTGAGATTGTAGAGCTTGGGCCCAAATTTGAAACAATACATAAAATTGATGAAAAGATTGAGAAAGAAGAATTGGAACGATTAACAGATATTTACCATCAAATCTTATTAAATCTTAATGAAGAGACAATTACTTAGACTTTTTGTATAGAATAGACAGTGTCGAAATATGAGAATGAGAAATTTATTAGCTTTAATGTCACTTTTTATCATTGCAGCATGTAGTGATAAAGAGGAGCCATTAGAAGAGCTTACTGTTGAGCTGACCGCAAGTTCTGAAACAGTAAACTATGGTGAAACCTTTACACTTACATGGAGCTCCAATGCTAGCCAGTGCTATGCACAAGGTAGATGGTCTGGGGAGAAGCCTACCAGCGGTTCTGAAGAGATTGAAAACAAAAGAGGCGGTGACTCACCTTATGTTTTGGAATGTCGCAGAAATAATGAATTTAAAAACCAAGCTGTNACTGTCACCATAATAAAAACAGTTGCTGACTATTTCATATTTTCGCCGCCAGCTGATGAGCCAGATTTTGTCATAGAGTATGCTGCTGATGAGAANGTNAATTTTTCTAGTGAAGCTAGAGGCGATTTTAACGATGATAACCTTCCCGATGTTGTATTTGGGGTCCAAGTAAGAAAAATTGCTGATAATTCACTNGTTCAATCAAGATTAATACAATTTTTAGGAGCACCTTTACCGCTTCTAACTGAAGTTACAAACGACGACTGTGATGCTATTAGCAGCCTGACNCCAAAAGATTTNGATGGAGATGGATTTACAGATTTAATAGCTACCACAACCGACTNTGAAAGACAGAATTTAGGTGTATCAAAAGTTTGTTTCTTTAAAGGGGCTGAAACCGGTCTTGCGCTTGATAATGAATTCGTAACTAATGATACCAATTTAGATCTTGCTAACGCAGATGTTCGAATAGCCGGCCTCATAGACCGAAATAACAACGCTGTTTTAGATATTTACCTACTGACATCAACAAATGAATATTGGATAGAAATTGGGGCAGAAGATGGTCCAAAACTTGAAGAATTTCAATATGATGGGGCACTACTTGCTGACCAAACTATTACCAATATAGCTGGTTTTGATTTTAATGTAGATTCAAATCCTGACGTCGTATTTGCAACTTATGACAGCGCTGATTTGGGCAGATTAATCTCTGTTCCAAAGTCTGGTGACGGCACAAACTGGGCTGAAGGCCAAGTATATGAAAATGTACCTACATTAAAAAATGTTACTTTTATTGAGTTTGATCAAGATGAATTCTTAGATGTGTTTGTCATGGGTGATACTGCTCCAACAAATTTTATTGATCCAAGTGCAACCTCAACATTTAAAGTTTATGAAGCTGGTGAAGTTAGTATTCTGGAGAATGAAACTGATATTGATTTCTCACTTAAATCTGTTGGCTCACTTAACCATGAAATAATTCAAGCTGATTATGATCAAGATTTCGACGGTGGTGATATTCTTGTTTCCTTTTTAGATTTTGGTGAAGTGACAGCAAAATTCTTAGTGGTAGAAAAGCAAGAAACTACTGATGAAGATGATGTTACAACTTATCAATATGTTGCAAATACAGATGAGGAACTAAACTTGGAAAATGTTCCAGTTGGGCAAGCATTTACTGTTTTTATAGATTACAACAGAGATTTTGATATCGATGTTTTGTTTATTGAAAAGGGCGAGCCAAATACTGAAACAGGCTTAACTCCGCTGAGGTTCTTTATTCAAGAAAACCAATCTAATTAATTCTTCTCTTCTAAGTCCTTAACTCTTTTTTCAAGATACCAGACTTTTGTATAAGCAACTAAGGCCAGTATATTAATTGCTATAAGCCATAAATTATCATCTATAAATTCCATAAATTTAAGTATATAAAAAAAGGGCAGTAATCTCTCACTGCCCTTTTCTTAGTAAATAAAGTCTAGGTTTCAGCTTCAGCTTTCACACTGTCTGCCGTTCTGGCTATGCCGAATGCAGCAACCGCTACTAGAGCTAAACCAATCACAACATAGTATTGAATCATAAATTCAAATACAGGTGATATGCTNTCNAGNCCTTCNCCTANTGCTTCNCCACCAAGTAANCCTGCNAGCACNCCNCCAATNGCTGATGCAAGGAACCATAAGCCAAACATTTGCCCAACATACTTTCTTGGTGCATATTGAGAAAATGCTGAGAGNCCAATTGGTGATAAAGCCAATTCACCCCATGTTTGCAGCAAGTAAGTAATNATTAACCATTGCATGCCTACTGGGCTTACTTCCATTGCNAGATTNACTGCATAAATCATGACNACAAAACTTAAGGCCATGAAGAATANACCAATAGCAAATTTTACTGGCAGTGATGGGTCNAGATTCATACGACCNAGATGCATCCAAATACCAGCAAATATAGGTGCAAAAATCACAACAAAAATTGGGTTTGCAAATTGCAACCAACCAATTGGGATNATGTAACCACCTACTGATAGATCTGTATAGTCTCTNGCAAAGATNCTTAATGAACTTGCTGACTGATCAAAACCTGACCAGAATGCAGCTGCACCAATGAAAAGAATTAGCAGTAAGAAAAGGTTTTTCTTTTCAACATTTGTTAAGCCTGCAAATAGGAATAAGTAAGAAAAATAAACAAAAGCTACCCCAGTAAGGAATACTGCAAAATTTTCTGCAAAAGCTTTTGGCTCTACTGTTATGATTCCCATGAGCCCAAGACCAATTACTACCACCATTAAGACAGCTGTAATTTTTGACCATTTTATATATGAATCTCTNTGTGCTTCTGGCATATCATTTGGTTTATTTCCAGCTTCGCCAAGCAAATGTCTGAAATTTAAATATTGCAAGACACCGAAGAACATTCCAATACCAGCTGCACCGAATCCCCAGTGCCAGCCAATCTTTTCTCCAAGGTACGAACAGATTAGGAAGCCTAAAGTTGAACCAATATTGATCGACATATAGAAAATTGTGTACCCTGCTTGGACTCTCGAGTCGCCTTTTTTATAAAGCTGGCCCACAATAGTCGAAATATTTCCTTTCAAAAGACCTGTTCCTAAAACCACAAGAATTAAGCCNAGGAAAAAAGTTTCAGTTAGTGGCATTGCGAGCGTAAAGTGTCCCATTGCTATTATTATGGCGCCGATCAGGACGGCTTTCTGATGCCCTAAGACATTATCAGCAAGCCAACCACCTGGAATAACCATAAAGTAGACCATTCCGACGTAAATACCGTAGATAGCCTGAGCATCAACTTGTGACCAGCCTAATCCAGGGTTAAATCCTGTTACCGCACCTGTCATATAAAGGACAAGTAAAGCTCTCATTCCGTAATAAGACATTCTTTCCCACATCTCTGTGAAGAATAAAGTCACCATCCCTTTCGGATGTCCAAAAAACCATGTATCGTTTGTTGTAAGATTATTTTGATTACTCATAAGTACGAATTAATTTAGCATAGAATGAAAAATAAATTCACCTATCCTGGNATATTTTCCCGCTTAATGTCTTTTACATATGACATTTTTTTACTTATGGCTCTCTGGTTCTTGGTAGGATTCATTTTCTTNGGTTTGTATAAGCTGGTTTTTACTGAAAATGATTACTTTCCTCCTCCTCTTGGGGCACTACTTATCCTTCTAACTACCGTCTATTACTACGCTTATTTTTGGTCAATGGGCAGGAATACATTAGGTATGAGCACGTGGAGTCATTTAATTATTAAAAACGATGGAAGTAAGCTNACTTATAAATTGGCATTTTTTAGACTCATGCTCTACCTGTTAACTAGTGTGATTGGCATGCTTTGGATTTTATTCGATAAAGAAAACAGATGTTTACCAGATAAAATTTTAGGCCTAAAAGTTATTAAAAAAAGAGGCGTTTCCTAAAAAGGTAGTAAATCAAAATCAATAGAACAGGGAATGCCTGTAAATAGAATGGNAGAAGAAATACAGCTATTGAGTCAGCAAAAACAGATTCTATAAAGCCATAAATTAAACAGGCTCCAAATCCATAAATAATAATTCTATTCACATTCAAGGTTTTAGTGAACGAGAGCAAAATTTCCAATCCAACTAAAAAAATAACAAGGTAAGACAGAAAATTTAAACTCCGTCTGAGTAACTCAGTTTTCGAAACCAAACTAAATTTTTCAAAGGAAGAAGATGAATTTTCAATTAATTCTGAAAAAGACAAATGTTTAATGTTTGAATTGTAATTTAATTTACTAAACGCCCCACTGTATTGATCTTTAATTTCTAGGTCACCTTCTTTCGAAAATTTCAATGACAATTCTTCAGAAACTAAAACAAAACTTTCAGAATCAGGCTTCTGAATTTCGATTATTACAGGNGTATTTTCAGTCGTATTNNAGACCTTAGATTTTNTTAGCTCAACAGCAGATTTTGTTAGNTCTGGCACAATNAATTCATAGGAAGCAGTAGNTAAAAGAAAAACCGGGGCAAATATCATGATAGTGTATTTGGTTTTATTTAA
>NYSP01000027.1 GCA_002683115.1 Gammaproteobacteria bacterium | reverse complement strand
TACTCTCCAGAGCTTGTGCACTAACAACAACCTCTTCAAATTCTGCAGCTAAAAATACATCAACACTTGATGTTTCACTAAATTTTGTGAAAACATCGATTGCTTTTGCATCTGCATAACCAGCCTTTGTTACAGTAACTGTATATGGGCCGCCAGGAGCAAGGTTATTAATAACAAAGCCACCTGATGCATTGGTTACAACTCGATCAGTAGAACCGTTTGGTGTATAAACCACGACAACATCAGCGCCTGCTACAGGTCCTGATGCATCGGTTACATACCCCTTGATAGCTGACCTAACATCAACTTGGGATACTGCAAACAACGAAACTAACGCTAAACTAAGCGTTAAAAGAATTTTTTTCATAAAATACCTCTCACTTCGATACTTACTCTATTTTATAACTAAAGAAGAAGAAGAGTTAACAGTTATGTGAAATTCTTGTTACTTATTTTTCTCTTCAATCAAATCGAAATCTAGATAATCTCTTAAAACCTTCGGAATATGCACTCCTACACCGTTTTCATAGTTGTTCTCTAGAATTGCTAAAAGTGTCCTTCCCACAGCCAATGCAGAGCCATTTAACGTATGAGGAAAATATTTGTTTTTTTCTGATTTAATTTTGAAATTCATGCGTCTAGATTGAAAGTCTCGAAAGTTTGAACATGAAGATATTTCTCTAAAACAATTTTGACTAGGCAGCCAAACTTCAATGTCTACTGTTTTTGCAGCAGAAAATCCTAAATCACCTGTACATAAAACAACGTTTCTGTAAGAAATTTCTAATTTATCTAGAATAGTTGTAGCGTATTTGACTAATTCATTTAAAGCTTTATCAGAGTCTTTTGGTTCAACAACCATGACAATTTCAACTTTTTCAAACTGATGCTGTCTGATCATGCCCTTTGTATCTTTCCCATAACTACCAGCCTCAGCTCTAAAGCAAGGTGTATGCGCAGTTACTTTAATTGGGAGATTTGATTCATCTAAAACCTCATTTCTATATAAATTAGTTAGGGGCACTTCAGCTGTAGGTATTAAATATCTATCAGCGTTAATTTTAAATTGATCCTCTTCAAATTTTGGTAGTTGTCCTGTACCAATTAAGGATTCAGCATTAACTATGTAAGGAACATATACTTCCTCAAAACCATTATTTTTNGCCTCATTNAGCATGAAAGTAATAAGTGCTCTTTGTAACTCAGCTAATTTTCCTTTTAAAACAACGAATCTTGATCCGGTGAGCTTGTTTGCTGCCTCAAAATCTAGCAAACCCAGTCTCTGCCCTATTTCTGTATGATCAAGCCCATCATTGTTTTGCTTAAAAATATTTTTGTTTATTTCTAAATTTGCTGATTCATCATCACCTTNAGGCACATCGTCATCCGGAATATTNGGAATATTTAATAAAACTGCATTTATTTGAGTATTTAAATCATCGTATTCATTTTGAATTNTAGTAATTGAATTTGAAATNTCTTCACTCTGTTTTTTTAAATCTGAAATGTCCTCATNTTTCTTTGCCAAAATACCAATTTCTTTTGATATAAGATTTTTCTTGTTTTTTAAATCGTCTAAATCTACTTGAAGAGAATTCTTTTGCTCAATGGATAGCATTAATTCTTGTAAATNTATATCTGAGCCTTTCAGTGATAGTTTNTTTTGNAATGAATCTAGATCTTTTTTATGGAAGTTTATATCAATCATTTTTAACTAAACTGTAATCCTCTGGCGGTTCATAGACAATTTTAGATGATTCAACTTTAAAATTCTCAAATTTGATTAAATAATTGACGTTTTGAATATCTGTTGCCTGTATATATTCAATAATTTGATCAAAAGNGACTATNAANGCTTCGCTGAAGCCTGTTTCTTCATTTAACAATATTTTGTAACACACAGTTGGGCATGAAATATATTCTTTTTGATTCTCATCTTTTAAGACATCTCTTAACAAAAAAGATGNATTATCTTTGTAAACATGAACTTGATTAAAATCATCATCTTGTACATATATGTTCTGATTAATACCAATAATCTTCTGCGAATACGGAAGCTCTACTTCATAAAAAAAATCATTCTCTCTATANCTAATATTTCCTTTTGAAACAATGTCTTCATTTTTTTGAATTGTTATCTGTGCATCAAAGTTGTCGTATAAATTTTTTACTTCTTCAGCATTGAGCATATTTACTAGTAAAAAAAAGATTAGATATTTCATCAGAGCACTTCTCTTGTGCCATTAGAATTCATTGGCGAAACAATTCCATTCTCTTCCATTGTTTCTATTAGACGTGCTGCTCTGTTGTAACCTATTCTGAATTTTCTTTGAATAGAAGATATTGAAGCCCTTCTAGTTTCGACAACAAACTCAACTGCTTCATTATAGAGTTCGTCATCATTTTCATTGTCCGAAAGCATCTCTTGTACTTCGATACTTTTTGTAACTTCTTCAATGTAATTAGGTTTGCCTGACTGCCTAAGATGTTTTGTAATTTTTTGTACCTCATCATCTTTTACAAATGCACCATGTATTCTTTTTGGTATTGATGTGCCAGGTTCTATGAACAACATATCACCCTTACCGAGCAATTGTTCGGCTCCGCCTTGATCTAAAATTGTTCTAGAATCAACCTTTGATGAAACTAAGAATGACATTCTAGACGGAATATTAGCCTTGATTAGACCTGTAATCACATCAACTGATGGTCTTTGAGTTGCAATAACCAAGTGAATCCCTGATGCCCTAGCTTTTTGCGCTAAACGAGCAATCAATTGTTCAACTTTTTTACCAGTGACCATCATTAAATCTGCAAGCTCGTCTATCACAACAACAATATATGGAAGTGCTGATATATCCCCATCTGTTTCCTCAAGGAGTAATTCTTTTTGTTCTTGTGGAATAGAAGAAGGTTTTGAAGCTTTCTGATTGTAGCCTTCAAGGCTTCTCACGCCCAAAATTGACATCAATTTATATCTTCTATCCATTTCTTTTACACACCAATTTAGGCCGTTGGCTGCTTTTTGCATGTCTGTAATTACAGGTGTTATTAAATGTGGAATATCGTCGTAAACAGATAATTCAAGCATCTTTGGATCTATGAGTAACAATTTTAAGTTTGCTGCTGAGTTATTACGTAGCAAATTAAGTAAAATGGAGTTTACTCCAACAGACTTACCTGATCCCGTAGTTCCAGCAATCAATAAGTGAGGAAGTTGTTGCAGGTCAATTTTTGAGCTTTCTCCAGCAATATCTTTACCTACACAGAACTCAAGAGGTTTAAGTGAATCTTTTTCAAATTCATTAATACTTGAATACAGGGTGACAACTTTTCTTTTGGGGTTTGGAATCTCTATACCTATAGATGACTTTCCTTCAATTACCTCAACTACTCGTACGCTTTTAACTGCTAAAGAACGAGCAAGATCATTAGCTATGTTTGTAACTTGACTTGCTTTAGTTCCAGGAGCCAAACTAATCTCAAATCTTGTAATTACAGGGCCAGGCAATGAACCCTCTACCCTGCCCTCAATGCCAAATTCTTCCAATTTGTTTACTAGATTTTCTGAAAGATTGTCTAAATAATCTTTTGTAACATCACTGGTATCATCAATTTTCTTATCAAGCAAATCAATGAAATCTTCTTGGACAATTTCTTCTTTAACTTCTGGTTTAGATGTGACTTCCTTAGTAACAGGTTTTGGCTCATCGGGCTTTTTAACTTCTTTAACAATATTTTTGGGTTTAGTTGCTATCTTTTTCTTATCTTTCGAAATAATGGTATTAACAAAATTTAGAAAGTCGTAAAAAATAAAATATTGTAACGTCAGAAACAACACAGCTGAGATAGAGCCTACCCACATATAAGGTAAATAATTAGAGGTAATCAAGGCTAAATTTTCACCTGCTATTCCACCTGAACTTATTTCAAGTATTGCTACCTGATGTGTAGAGCTGTCAACAAAACTCATCAGAAAAAGCGATAGCGGAAATATTGATATGAAAGCAAACAAAATATGGTTGATAAAATTTAATCTTTCTGAGAGGTCTTTTGATGATGAAGAGAAGAAAAGAACCATTCCAAAATAAAAAAATATCAGTGTCAGGTAATAAGATGAATAACCTATATAACTTAAAGATATGGATGAGAACAGAGCACCAAGATAGCCAAAATTATTCAAATAAACTTTAGAACTATCAAATGCATTAAAAATATTATCCTGAGCAGAAAATGTTAGTAGGCTCACAAATAAAAAAAGTGACAGAATTATCAAACTAAAGCCAAAAAACTCTCTATATATTCTATCGATTGACATGCTAAGATATTGTAACTAAAAAACCACAAGGACTCTTGTTTTTAAATAAAAAAATATGGAACATCAACTCATTATTCTAGGCTCAGGACCAGCTGGCTATACATCAGCAGTTTATGCAGCCAGAGCAAATCTAAGCCCAACGCTTATTACAGGATTAGAAGTTGGTGGACAGCTTACCACAACAACAGAAGTTGAAAACTGGCCAGGTGACTATGAGGATCTTCAAGGACCAGACTTAATGATAAGAATGCAAAAACATGCTGAAAAATATAATGTAAATATAATTAATGATCACATTAAAGAAGTTGATTTTTCTGGACCAAAGTTAACTCTTGTTGGTCAAAAAGAGACTTATGCAAGCAAATCCTTAATTATAGCTACTGGAGCATCAGCAAAATATCTTGGCTTGGATTCTGAAAAAAAATTCCTTGGCAAAGGCGTTAGTGCCTGTGCTACCTGTGATGGTTTTTTTTATAAAGATCAAAGAGTTTCAGTTATAGGTGGAGGCAATACAGCTGTAGAAGAAGCCTTATATTTGAGCAATATTTGCTCTAAAGTTTTTGTAGTACATAGGCGAGACGAGTTTAGAGCAGAGAAAATTCTTCAAGATAGAATGTTTAAAAAAGTTGAAGAAGGAAAAATCGAATTAATCTTAAATTCAAATTTACAAGAAGTAATCGGAAATGAGGTTGTTACAGCAATGAAAATAAAAAATAATCAGGGCGAAGAAAGTGTTATTGAATTAGAAGGAGTTTTCGTAGCAATTGGCCACAAACCTAATACTGACATATTTTTAAACCAACTTGATATGAAGGATGGCTACATCATTACAAAAACAGGTTTCGATCATGGATCTACTGCTACTTCAGTCCCAGGAGTTTTTGCAGCAGGCGATGTAGCTGATTATACATACCGTCAAGCTATCACGAGTGCAGGGTTTGGTTGTATGGCAGCACTTGATGCAGAGAAATTTCTATCAAATTAAAGTGTCTTAGTAAGTCCACCATCACAGGTAATTGTTTCACCAACTGTATATGCACCAGCTCTAGAGCATAAAAATATACAAAGGCCTGCAATATCTTCAGGTGAACCAATTCTTTTTCTTGGAACAGAATCAGCTATGAAGCTGTAGTCAAAATTGACGGCTTTGCCAAGCATGTGACTGTCGAATGGTCCTGGTGCAATTGCGTTAACGATAATATTTCTTCCTACTAAAGTTTTTGCCATGTGTTTAGTTAAATGAATAATACCTGATTTTGAGGCAGTGTAAGAGTAAGTTTCCATTTGTGGAACACGTAGCCCATCTATAGATGCAATATTTACTACTCTTGATGGGTCTTCTGATGAACCTTTTTTTTCAAGAAGAGACGTCAATTTTTGAGTTAAAAAAAAGGGTGTTTTTACATTCAGATCTATAACTTTATCCCATCCTGATTCAGGAAACTGATCATATGGTGCACCCCAAGCAGCTCCTGCATTATTGATAAGAAAATCAATCCCATCGGAATAATTTTCACTAATAAACTTTGCAAAGAGCTCAATTCCCTCTGCGGAGGATAAATCCACACAAAAAGGCACACAAGAAACTCCAAATTTGTTTTCTAACTCTTCTGCTTTTTTTATTAAAGCCTCTTCCTTGCGAGCAGTTATAACCACCCTAGTACCATTTGCAAGAAAACCTGATGCGATCATTTCGCCAATACCTCTTGATCCACCTGTAACAACAGCTGTTTTACCTTCAATATTAAAAAGTTTATTGATGCCTAAAGTCATAGTGAACTTACCCAAATTGAGGCAGCAATGACACCACAGACAATCATCACAAGGGCTACATTAGCATCTGAATTTGAATTTTCCTCGTCCTCTTTTGAATTATAAAATTGATCTTCGTTTTGATTATCTTCCATCTTTTAATTCCATTTGCGCTTTATAAGGATTTGCATACTGATTCATTATATATTCTAACTCTTTGTTAGTCATAACAGACCTCAAATTATTGAAATATGCACTTGCATTTGGGTATTCGTCGTCTTTAACAGTTTCATATAAAAATTTATAGGCATATATATTTGTATCCCACAATTTATAGTTACCTAAAATTACATTATCTATTTCTTTAGCCATTTCTTCTGCACTAAATTCACCTTCAATAGGTTTGCCAAAATTTAAAGCAACATTGCCTTTATCTAACATTACACCCTTAAAAATGTGTGTAATATCTTCATTATCTTTTTTTGATGCTGAGTCGTTTAATTGTTGTGCTTTTTCTTTTGCTAATGGATCAATTTCATATGAGATTGAACAAGGAACTATATTATATTTGCTGACCATGTGCTCAAATGACATTTCTTTTCTTAATGCAATATGAAGCATCTTAAGTACCGCAGGATCAGTTTTATCTAATCCGTCTTTTGACCTGCCTTGTTTCTGCGCTATCCAAACATGAGAACCATTCTCAAGTTTTTCTTTAATAAATTTTGAAGCTCTAGATAGATTTGAATAAATATCTTTTTTTGATTCTCCAGATCTGGATATGACGAAACTTTTATTAAGTCGCAGCAAATCTCCCATCCAATTGACGCTTACTAAATTGTCGCCTATTGCATTGTATGTTGTTTCAAGACCAATTGAATCTATGGCGTGGTTACATAGTGCTGAATCTAAAGTTATGTCCCTATGATTGCTAATAAATAAATATGGTTTATTAGGCTCAAGTATTTCTGAAACATTGGTACTAAAGTTCTCTATAGTCTGCTTCACTATACTTTGCAGAACTAATTTAACTTGGACTTGAAATTCGTCAACGGTCTTTATGTTTTTAACTTTATTTTTAAAAAGCTGAAGAACTAAAAAAGAAGAACCGGGTATCGATAAAAATTTAGATGTCGATTTATTTAAATTATCTTTTATAAAATTTAGAAAAGCTTTATCTTCAAGCAATCTATTTAATACAGATTTAACCTCTTTATCTGCGTAGGGTTCTATGCGAATCATAATAAAACTTATAAAATTCCTCTATGGATGACGATAAAACAGTGATGAAGAACATAGTTATCTTTTTTGGTCTAATAGGCATTATAGTCCTTATGCTTTTGATTGGCGCCTCTTTTGTTTAACCTGGAGGCCAATTTAGATTCCTGCCACCCATAAGATGAACATGAATGTGAAATACACTTTGCCCTGCTCCAGCCCCATTATTAATAATTAATCTGTAATTTTCATTAAGCTCATAGTCTTGAGCAAGTTGTTTTGAGACATGAAGTAAATGCCCCAATAATTCAATATCTTCAACTTGAGCGTCAGATACTTTCTCAATTTCTTTAATTGGTATTATTAGTAAGTGAACAGGAGCTTGAGGGNTTATATCNTCAATTGCAAAACATTTTTCATCTTGATAAACGATATTGCCTGGAATTTCGCCTTTTCTAATTTTTGTAAAAAGTGATTCTGTCATTTAGAGCACAAACCTTATTAAGCGAATGAAGAGATAGACACAAATAATAGTAATAACAATTGCAGCTGATCTTATNAATAAATCTTTAAATAAACCTTTAGTTTTGTTTGTAAATAAATAATTTAATAGCAGTAAAACTAAAATTATTAATAAAACTAAACTTAACAATCCAATCATTTTAAAAAAGGCTAGCTATATAATCCCATAAAACAACAAGCAGTATCAATCCGCTTGCCCAAACAGAACATGCAATAAGATCAAAAAGTAAAAACCTTTGGTAATTAAGCCTGAATACCCCGACAAAAAAAGGTGAAAATGGTCTGAGACTTGGTGTCATACGACCAATTAAAATTGCGGTAAATTCGTATTTGTCAAAAGTGCTTTTAACTTTATCTACCTGTTTTTTTCTATCTTTAATAAATTGCCAATTTAGTGCTCTTGTACCATATATTCGTCCCATTAAATAACTTGACTGATCTCCTGAAAAAGACCCTATATAACCACAAAGTGTTATATAAAATAGGCTTGATATACCTTCTAAATAAAGAAAAACAGCCATTAGATAAAGAAATAAACTGGGAAAGAAAAATCCGGTAATGACAAATGATTCTAAGAATCCCAGCATCATTATTATTAACGGTGCAAGAAGAGGGTTTTTGACACTAAAGTTCTTTAATGAATCAAGCCAAGAATCTTCAGTTTTTTTTTTTGAGTACTTCTTCTATATTTACTATTTTAAAATTTTGATTACTAGGTAAGTTTCTGCCATCCTGTACAACCAAAAAACCACTTGGAAATACACCTTCTACGGCCTTATTAGTAACATCTAAACCATCTGTATCTTCAACGGCATTAATTTTAAATTTACTAATAAAGTCTAAAGTTACACGATCATATAGGTTAAATTCATTACCACCCTGAGAGGAGAGTATAATGTAACCTTCTACATCTGATGTTTTATATATAGCTACACCTTCCGGATCACCAATAATATTCCCATCTCTTGAATCAACGACTTCTATCATTTGTAGTGTATCTGACTCATAAGCTTTCAAATAACCTTTAGAACCTTCTCTGGAAATCAATAAACGGNTATTTTCATCATCAAAGACACAACCCTCAGCTTCATTTCCTGTTTTAGGAGCATTTTCCTCATCACTAATNACATCTATTTCTCCAATAACCTTCTTTGTAGTCAGATCCCACATTTGTACAGTTGGACCCTCTTCCTCTGTCAATGCTGCAGAAAGACGACCATTTACAAAACCCATGCATACACCATAAACATCCATATTTGCCTCGAGATGATAATGGATAATATCTTCAGTAAAAGCATTAATTGGATTTTCCAAGAAATACTCAAATAGTCCAGATTCTGGGAATATCCAATATCCAAGCGTGCTTGAAGATCTATTTGAAATGACCATATGAACGTTCTTATCAATAACCCTTAGATCAATGTTATTAGTTGCACCAAGCTCAGAGAAACTCAATTCTTTACCATATATGTCGTAGACATGAATNCCTTTTCGTTTATCTGTTCCAAAAATTAACGACTTAGTAGGATTTGCTTGATTAAACCATATGGCTGGATCATCAGCCGCATCTCCTATCGAGGAAACTGATTCAGTCTCAAAAACGTAATCTACTTTGTCTGCAAACAATGATGCAGATTGAAAAATAAGAGCAAGTAAAAAAATTGCTTTTAGTAGATGTGATTTAAATTTAGTAGCTATATCTGACACCAAAAGATAATGTGTAACCATACTCGTCATATTGTGACAGCCTATCTGAAGTATTCCAATAGTAATATTCAGGTCTATTGCCTAAATTTTTACCTTCGAACTTAAACGAAATATTATCTGAATATTGATACTTAGCGGTTAAATCGTAAGAAAGATAGTCGTCAGTAAATCTAATGAAACCATAGTTAAAACCACTATCAAGTAAGTCTTCACCCTCATCACCAAGGTAATCAAGATAACTTGAACGATAGTTCACGGCTAATCTAGCGTCAATTTTACCTTTGTCATACCCCAATGAAAGGTTGGCATTTTCTTCAGATAATTTTCTAAATGGGATTGTAAATGTGCCTAAACCTGTATCAAAATCGCTTTCTCCGTCACTTAAAGTTGTATTAAATGCTGCAAAAAAACCATTAATGGGTAAGTAATTATCTAGTTCAGCGAATAGATTTAATTCAATGCCTAATATTGAAGAAGACCCTGCATTAGCGTAGGTCTCAAGCTCTGTAAAAAATATACCACCTATAGTTTGATTAGCTAAAATTTTTGGATAAATAGTATTTTCAATATCTTTATAAAACACTCCAGCAGTGAAAACTAAACCATCATCGTAATATTCATATGAAAAATCTAAGTTATCTGCTTCGTATGGTTCTAAATCTGGATTACCCATAGAGCCTCTAAATTGGTTACTTCCTTCATTTTCACTTATATCAGCTATTGGCGCTGTTTCTCCAAAGCCTGGTCTAGATAATGAACGATAAAAAGAACCTCTTAATTGTGTGTTATCGTCTAAGAAATATTTAATGTTTATGCTTGGAGCAGTAATTCCATAGTCTCTATTAAAATTTAATACATCATTAATGTTGCCATCGTTATATCCAAAAGTTTTAAATGAAGTGCTCTCATGTCTCACTCCTGCCACAACCACTGCATTGGCATAATCGAATGTAGACATCAAATAGAAAGCATTAATTTCTTCTTGGGTTTCCCAGAATTTAGATAGATCACGATCCAATGGTCTAAATTGTGATTGTGCATCAAATAATAAATCTGGATCAGCAAAGAACCCTAAATTTTGAGGAAAATACCACTTATCAGGTGTATAGGGACTATAAGAAATCATACCTAATGGAGACATGGCATCACTACCATCCAAATTGCCTTTGTTGTTAGATTTTGTTCTAGTGCTAAATTTATAACCAAACTGCAGAATCATAGGAGTATCAAATAACTCAAAATTCTCATTTTCAAAATCTAGTTTTAGTGCTTTCTCACGGTCTTGTATAAGACCATAATCTATCTCAAATTCATCCCATTCATATGTACTTGGATCTAGTAAATCTGATGCAGCAGGTGCTAATACAATATTTATAAATTGTGGATTTGCCCAGCTATATGTACCACAAATATCGTCTCCTTCTCTAATACGACATTCACTTCTAAATTTAGCATCTATGTTGTTATCATCTGCTTCTTCAGCAAAAGAGTTGCTTACTTGAAATTTAAAAAATAAATCTCCAAAACTAGTTTCACCACCAATAATTTGTGTCTCTATTTGTCTTGTTTCTATACGTTTTTTTGATTCTTTATCAGCAGTTATTCTTTGATATGCAGCTGAAGTTGATGTAATGGATGATTCAACTACGTCTCTTGCTCTGTACTCATCTTTGTGTCTTACTTCATCATCAACATATTCATTGAAAAGATAATTCATAAAAAAAGATGTATTGGGAGAATATTCAAAATCCATATCAAGAGTCATACCCTCTCTTTGTCTAGTGAGATCATAGAACCTCATTTCCCAATCACGACCTAAGTACTTGTTGCCATTACTATCTATATCCCAGGGTTCATACCCAACCTCATTGTTATTTGAAATGATATGTTTACTTTGAAACGTATAACCAAATATTGCACCAAAACTTTCGGTGAACTTATCTCCATATGTAAATGAGTATTTTGGATTATCTGTACTTTTTGAAAATTCGTTATATTGGGTATC
>NYSP01000026.1 GCA_002683115.1 Gammaproteobacteria bacterium | reverse complement strand
CTAACATTGTTGATTCTTTTATATTTATCCTTAAAATACACACTACATTATGCCAAGTATAAAAATTAAAGAAACTGAATCATTTGATGTAGGTTTAAGAAAATTTAGAAGAGCTTGCGAGAGAGCTGGTATTGTTACTGAAGTTCGCAAGAGAGAATTCTATGAAAAACCAACAGAAGAAAGAAAAAGAAAAGCTGCTGCTGCAGTCAAAAGAAATTACAAAAGAGTCATGAAAGACTCTTTCTCAAAACTTAAATAAGTTGTCTGCTTTAAGAGATCAAATCAACTCCGAATTAAAACAAGCTATGCTTGATAAAAACGTTTTTGTAAGAGATACCCTGAGGCTTGTTACATCTGAAATAAAAAGATTTGAAGTTGATAATAGAAAAGAGCCTAGTGAAGAAGAGATTGTCACAATCTTAAAACGTATGGCTAAACAAAGAAAGGACTCTATCCAACAATATAAAGAAGGTGGCAGGCCAGACCTAGAAGAAATTGAGCAAAACGAATTGAATTTACTTAACGAATATTTGCCTCAANCANTAAGTGGTGAAGCACTTGAATCTGCTCTTCTTGAGATAATTAAAGAAAAGGNTTTTTCAGGTATGCAAGATATGGGTAATGTTATGAAAGAACTCAGATCCAGACATCCCAATGCTGAAATGTCTGAAGCTAGCTCTTTAGTAAAGTCTCTACTCTCTTGATCTATAGGAGTTAGGTTTATCCTTTTCCTTGGTATATCTTTCAGTTAACTCTTTATTTCTATTTGAAAGATCCTGATTTTCTCCATCTATAAGGACTGTTTCAACTAAGGACATTAATTCAAGNGGATCATCATTCCAAATAACTAAGTCTGCATCATATCCAGCTTCCAAATAGCCAACATCAATCAGACCAAAGATATCTGCTGGGTTTGAAGTAACAGCTTTAATAGCTTCTTCATAATCTACACCCATTGCNACCGAATTTCCTGCAGATTGAACCGCAAGATATGCATTATGAGGTCCTGCACCTTGTGCATAATAGAATGCCATTTTTACTCCTGCAGCATGTAGCCTTGAAACATTTTCATAGGTTGCATTTAATGAGTCAAAAGAGCCAGGTATGTTGTTTAATGGATCTAGAACCACTGCTACGCCTGCTTTAGCTATTTCATCTGCAACCATGTGAGCTTCAAGTGCTTCCCAAAGCACTAAATCAATGTCTTGAGAATCTGCAAATTTTAAAACATTCAGAATATCTGTCGCTTTATTAACATTCACAACAAGAGGAATTTCTCGATTTAGAACTTTTTGAATCGCAGAAAAATCTCTAGCTGTAAATTTATAATCATTGTTTGTTCCTTCTAAAAATTGCACTTCGTTTGCATCGCTTTTTAGTTCAGAAGATCTTACATATGAGAATAAGTCTTCCATAAACATTAACTCAGCTGCTCTTGAATCACCATATGATTGCCCGTATCTTGTAAGCAAACCAAGAGGTCCCTGTTTCTTCTGTTTAATTCCNTCATTAATCTTTGTGAAGGTTAACATTCCTGAAAAATAGCCGGATGCACCTGGAATATTAACAGTGGAAGTAACACCCTTAGATCTATTTAGTCTAACTGCTTGTGAAAAAGGATTATATGCTTTGCTTGGGTCAAAACCAGCGTTATATATGCTGGAACTTGAGTCATTNGTTTCNGGCAATGAACCAATCTCAATTAAGCCTAAAGATGAAAAAACCATTAAACCTGGAGTTACATATTTGCCTTGAGCGTTAATTACCTCTCCANTATCTATGTCACCAATATCATCTGATATCATGATTATTTTCCCATCATCAACCAATATATCTTTCACAACAAANCCATCATCAGGCAAAAATACTTTTCCGCCTTTGATGAGATACATGTCATCTCCATGAGATAAAGCGAGCATGGGTAATAAAAATAGAATTCTTATAAATTTCATTATTTGACCTCCCATTCTTTTATACCTAAATCGAAATCAGTGTGAGGCACAAGACCAGAAGCTTTATCAAATGCAAGAGCTCCATCTATAAAGACTTTTTCTGCTTTTGCATAAACGCTGAACGGGTTTCTGTTCCAAATGACAATATCTGCATTTTTTCCAACTTCTAGTGTTCCTGTTTGGTCTGAGATACCAGCTGCAATTGCAGGATTTTTTGTAATCCACATCATTGCTCTGGCTTCACTTATATCAAATCCAGCTTCTCTGCCTGCAGCAAGTGCTTTAGCTGCTTCTTGATTAAGTCTTTGTATACCGCTTGCACTATCGGAATGCACAATTGCACAACCTGTGGCATTCCTTGCCTGGTCAACAATTGCAATATTAGCAATGGTCATATCGTAAGCTTCATGCTTAAAGCCCCACCAATCTGCCCAAAGAGCGGCACAAACACCCTTATCAGCCAAAAGATCAGCAATTTTATATGCTTCTACTCCGTGATGAAAAGCTGCTATCTTGTAACCAAACTCTTCACCAATATTGATCATGGTGGCCATTTCATCGGCTCTGTAGCAATGNTTTTGAATAAGAATCTTTCCATCTAAAACTCCAACCAAAGTTTCATTTTTGAGATCTCTTTGACTTGGATTGCGGTCCAAGGACTTTTTGTATTTCTCAGCACCTATCCAAGCATTTCTGTAGCCGGCAACATTCCCCATCCTTGTTGAGGGACCTCTTGAGCTATAAACTCTTTTTGGATTTTCNCCACAAGCCATTTTAAGTGAGTGAGGTGCTCCTGGAAATTTCATATCTGGGACAGTATTAGCTGAAACATTTTTTAAGGTTACACCTCTGCCACCGAATAAATTCGCTGAACCTGGAAGTACGTGGAATGTCGTAATGCCTCCAGCTAAAGCAAGCTTATATTGNGGGTCTTGAGACCAAACACTATGCTCTGCCCATACTTCAGCNGTATTTGGGCTAGTTGCTTCATTTCCGTCACTGCTTGTTCTAACACCAGGTGCAGGATATACACCCATNTGAGAATGAATATCTATAATGCCTGGTGTNACAAAAAGACCATTTCCATCAATCTCTTCAGCTCCAACTATTGGCAAATCTCGACCCATTTCANATATTTTTCCTTGAGAAAAGAAAACATCATAATTTAAAAATTTATTACCGTTGCCATCAAAAACAGTNGCGTTTCTTATAACTGTATCTTTNCCTGGAAGAGGAACGTATGTTGAAACATATGTACCATGTGTATCATTATCGAATTTAGTTATTGATCCTTCAGCTTCATCTTGAAAAATTAAAGCTGATTGCTCAGAACATCCAAACAAAAATAAGGCCAATAATATGACTATTAATTTCTTTATCATCTAATTAATCCTTGAATGTATAATAGTAAACAACATTTAAAGCTATGCAAAGATCACAAAATCGCAATAACGACCAACTAAGAGAAATAAGCATAATTCCAGACTTTAATATGCATGCTGAAGGATCGGCATTAATAAAATTTGGGAATACACATGTTATTTGTAATGCAAGCGTTGAAAAAGCTGTGCCAAGGTGGATGCAAGATAAAAAAACTGGTTGGATAACAGCTGAATATGGAATGCTACCAAGATCGACGAACGATCGTATGAATAGAGAGGCAAATCGAGGGAAACAATCTGGTAGAACTATGGAAATCCAAAGATTAATTGGTAGGTCTCTGAGGCAAGTGGTCGATTTGGATCAGCTTACAGGATTTACCATTACGATTGATTGTGATGTGATTCAAGCTGATGGAGGAACAAGAACTGCATCTATCACAGGTGGTACAGTAGCGCTTTGCAAAGCACTTGAAAAAATTGGAAAAACACAAGCAATCAAAAACCTAGTTGCTGCTGTGAGTGTTGGTATTCATAAGGGCAAATTAATCCTTGATTTAGATTATGAAGAAGACAGTAATGCTGAATGTGATGTAAATATAGTAATGAATGATGCTCTTGAGCTAATCGAAGTTCAAGGAACAGGAGAAGAAAAGGCTTTTACTAAAAAAGAATTTACAGAACTTATGGATTTAGCTGAAAATGGCATCAAAGATTTATTTATTCTTCAAAATCAAATAATAAAAAACGAGTGAAAGACTTTCAAAAGAATTTTATAGAGCTAGCCATAAATTCTGGCGCTTTAAAGTTTGGCAAATTTGTTCTTAAGTCTGGAAGACAAAGTCCTTATTTTTTTAACGCTTCAGCATTAGTTGAATATGGTGAATTAGATGCTCTTGCAGAAATTTTAAAAGCGAAAATTCAAGAAGAAAATATAAATATGGATATGATTTTTGGGCCAGCTTATAAAGGAATTTTCTTAGGCTCAATTCTTGGGACTAAATTAAGTGTGAATGGGAANATGCCCGTNTGTTTCAATAGAAAAGAGGCTAAAGATCACGGAGAGGGCGGTTCATTAATTGGTGCTGAACCAAAAGGCAAGATTCTAATAATTGATGATGTAATNTCATCTGGTTTGGCAATCAAGGAAAGCATTTCTTTATTAGAGCCTTTTGATGTAAGCATAGAAGGAGCTTTAGTTACACTTGATCGGCAGGAGAGAGGTGGCGATACAGAACTAATGGCTTCANAGGAACTAGAAAAAATTGGTATTAAGGTATTTTCGGTAATATCTCTTGATGATTTGCTTGAGGCTGATGATTTAATTACTGATGATAATATAAGAAAGATTGAGGAGTATCGAAACCAATATAGAGGCGAAAATGTTTAGNGGTATAGTTCAAGAAAAGGGNAATATTAAAGAAATAGTTTCTGGCAACAACATAGTCACAATATGCATCCAATGCACCGAAGATTTCCAAAAAGATGTAAAAGAAGGTGACAGTGTAGCCGTAGATGGGACTTGTTTGACAATTACAAAAATAAATAAAGGTGAACTATATTTTGATCTTGTAGAGGAAACAGTTANCCGTACAATTGGACAGAAATATGAGGTAGATAATCATGTAAATCTTGAAAACTCTCTGAAATTTGGTGGCTCTATTGGGGGNCATCTGATGTCAGGCCATATTCATGAAAAAGGGAAAGTGCTTGAAGTTGAAATCATCGGAGATTCAAAAAATATTGTTATTGATTTACCAAAGAAATGGGCAAAATATGTTTTTGAAAAAGGTTATATAGGCATAAATGGTTGCAGCATTACGATTGGAAGCATCAACGAAACAAGATTCTTAGTTCATCTGATTCCAGAAACTCTTAAAAGCACAAATCTTGATGCCCTAGTCTTTGGTGATGAGGTTAATCTAGAAATTGATCAAAATACTATTGCAATAGTAGATACAACAGAAAGGGTTTTAAGAAATCAAACTAAGTAGAGCTGCTCTCAAATACAGACCGTTTTCTACTTGAGATAAAATCACTGAATTTTTAGAGTTCGCTACATCAGCTGTAATTTCAGCACCAATATTCATTGGTCCTGGATGCATAATATGACCTTTAAAGCCTGTACGATCTAAGAATTCTTGGTTAACTTGGAATTTTTTTACAAAATCTATTTCATCAACTGCATCATTTTCTTTAAATCTTTCTTTTTGAATTCTTAAAACAAAAAGAATATTCCTATCTGTTAAACAGTTTTCTGATGAATCTTCTATTAATGGTCTAAATTTCTCAGAGATCATGGATTTAGGACCCATGAAGCTTACATCATGACATGAAAGTTTGTTTAAAAGAGCTAACTGTGAGGGAATTACCCTTGAGTGATTTACGTCACCAAGAATGGTTATTTTTAATTTAGTTAAATCATTTTCAATCTCACCCATTGTGAATATATCTAACATTGCTTGAGTTGGGTGAGCATGATTTCCATCACCCGCATTTATGTAAAAAACATTATCTGGTAATAGGTTTGCAATTTTCTTTGAGACTTGATCTTCAGGATGTCTTATAACAAAACCATCTACTTTTAAGGCAACTAATGTTTTCAAAGTATCTTCCAATGATTCCCCTTTCATAATTGATGATTGGTCTGGAGAAAAATCAAGAACAGTAAAACCTAATTTTTTTGCTGCATGCTCAAAGGATAATTTTGTTCTTGTGCTTGGCTCCCAAAATATTAAACAGATTGTTTTGCCTAATCCAATCTGTTCAAGATTAGTCCAATTACTCTTAATGTCTTTTGTTTTATCAAACACATTGACTAGAAAGTCATGCTCTAAAGAAGAAATAGAGGTTATTTTATTCATAATGCCTGTCGTGTAACACTTGAAACAGTCTTGCTCTTCATAAGTTTTCTGTTTATGACATCCAAATGCTTTGTATCCTTAACCAAAATTTTTGCTGTTAACTCCATAAAATTCTCATCTAATATTTTCGTTAATACACTTTGAATATTAGACTCATTTTCAGAAATAATTCTTGATACATCTGCTAACGCGCCTGGTTCATTTTTTAAAACCATTGTTATTGGTGCCAAAAACTCAGATTTGTCATTATCTTCCCAAACAATATTTGAGCATCTCCCGGGCTTATTCATAAAATTCTTGAGGTTCGAACACTCACTTCTGTGAATTGTGATACCTAGCTCATTATGAACTGCAAAACAGGGGTCTCCATGTACCGGATAACAACATTCCGGAAATTTTATAGCGCCATATTTCTCAGAAGAGTCGATTTTAAGTTCTGAAACAACCTCTTTTCTTCGCTTAAAACCTCTTAGACCTTCTGCAAAACTCTCTGTCACAATATTACTTCTCTTTCTTCCAGAGCCTATATCAACAAGTAACTGGTTTAGAGACCTTACACCCAATAATTTAAAAACACCTTTAAGCTGTTCATTTGGATATTCTTTTAATTCTATCCCTGCATCATGCAGAGTATCCTCTAACAAGTCTTTCCCTAAAATTCTTGCATCACTAACTTTAATATTCTTTAATTCCTTTTTAATTGCAGTAATGGCCTTCGAAGAAACAACAAAGTTTAACCAATCAGGATTAACTGTTTTCTTTTTACTTTTTATAATTTCGACAGTCTGACCGCTTTTAAGAACTGTTGAAAGAGGTGCAATTTTCTTGTCTATTTCACATGAAAGACAATAATTACCTAAAGAACTATGAACAGCATAAGCAAAATCTATCGTTGTAGAGCCTTGTTTTAATGAAAATATTCTCCCATTTGGAGAGAAGACATAAACTTCTTTACCTTTTAAGTCGGTTTTAATGCTTTCTAAGAATTCAGAGGACGATGAGCTTCTCTCACTCATATCAGTGAGCCTTTGAACTAACTGTCGCGATTTTGCTTGAACCAAATCATCACTCACTTTCGTTTTATATAAGCCATGTGATGCAATTCCATAGTTTGCAAATGTTTCCATTGCTGATGTTTGGATCTGCACCTCCATTGGTACACCATCAAAAGTCATTACAACTGTATGTAATGCTTGGTAGCCATTCATTTTCGGCACAGCTATGTAATCTTTAAATTTTCCTGAGATTGGAGAAAAAATATTATGTATTATTCCTAAGGATCTATAGCAATCTTCAGCTTTTTCGACAATTACTCTGAATGCAAAGACATCGTAAATATCTGAAAATGAAATATGTTTAGTTTTCATCTTCTGATAAATACTATAAATTCGTTTTTCCCTGCCCCTAATCTTTACGTCTAAACCAGTTTTTTTAAATTTTGATTTTAGTGATTTTTTTACTTTTGAAATTAGAGTTTTTCTATTCAGATCACTCTTTTTTAAAGCGTCTGTTATAAGTCGATGTCTAATTGGGTGAATGGTTTTAAAAGAGCAGTCTTCAAGCTCTGTAGCCATCTTATGCATGCCTATCTGATGAGCAAGAGGAGCATATAACTCTAGTGTCTCTTTGGCCTTTTTGATTTGTTTATCTCTTGGCAGATGCTCAATAGTTTTCAAATTATGAAGGCGGTCAGCTAATTTTATAATTACAACTCTTACGTCAGCTGCCGTAGCCAGAGCCATTTTCTGAAAATACTCTGCTTGGCTTTGATCTTTTAGCTTGTCATCAAGTTGAAGCAATTTGGTCATGCCATCAACAAGCTTTGCAACATTTTTGCCGAATTCTTTTTTTACAGTGGCAAGTGATATCTCGCAGTCTTCTACAACATCATGCAATAAACCTGCAATGATGGTATCTGCATCCATTTTCAGTGATGCAAGAATCATGCCAACATTGATTGGATGTATTAAAAAGGGTTCACCGCTCTTTCTAAACTGACCATCATGTGCTTTATCTGCAAAATCTATAGCTTTTTTAATTTTCTGACTTGCTAAAGGATTTAGATAAATTTTAGATAACTGATCTAGCTCCCCACTTAATTGTGAGGTAGGTGGTTTCTTAAAGAGACTTAATGATTCGAACAATGATTTTATCTACTCCTCATCAACATTATCGAGAAAAACTTCATCAGTGTCACTAGGTGAAACATAGTCTTCATCTAATGCACCTTCGGCTATTTCACGTAATGCGATAATAGTAGGCTTATCATTTTCAGGTTCAACTAAAGGCTCAGCACTAGTTGAGATTAAATCTCTCGCTCTTTCCGCTGCTTTAAGGACTAAATCAAATCTACTTTCGACTTGTTCTAGGCAATCTTCTACTGTAATTCTAGCCATGGTTTTCTCTGAACATGATATTTAAAAGGTTTTTGGTAGCGATGTCTAGTGAAATATTGTTAATTTGGTGCTTAAAATGCTTTGATTGATCAAGTTCAGCTTTAGCGCCATCAATTCTCTTTGAAATTACCTCTTCTGAGTCTAGGCCTCTATCTCTAAGTCTTTTTTCTAATTCTTCTATGGATGGTGGGGAAATGAATATACTTTCAGCATCTGGATAGTATTTCATTATTTCAAGAGCTCCCTGCCAATCAATTTCTAGAAGTACTTTATATCCATCTGATAATTTTTCTTCAATTGGTGTTTTGGGTGTTCCGTATAAATTTCCATGGACAATGGCATGTTCAATATATTCTGATTTTTTTATATTTTGATTAAATTCTTCTTTATTAATGAAGAAGTAATCTCTACCGTGAAATTCGCCTTTTCTAGGAGGTCTTGTTGTGTGGGATGTTGATAAAAAGACTTTTTCTTTGATCTCATTGGCATGATCAAGAGCTCTTTTAATCAATGTCGTTTTGCCAGCACCAGATGGTGCAGTAATTATGAACAAATTACTCGACATTTTGCGCATGCTCCTTAACTTTTTCAATTGAACTCTTTAACTCGACCGCTTCATTTTTAATTTCTGGAATCATAGCCTTTGAACTTAATGTATTTATTTCTCTGAGCATTTCTTGCGAATAAAAATCTAGTTTCTTTCCAATAATATCTTTTGAGTTAATAAGCTTTGAGACAAGCTCCAGATGTGAGCTAAATCTTACAACCTCTTCATTGATATCAGCCTTATTAAAAGCTGAGAAAACTTCATTTAAATTTAAATCTTTATTACTCAACTCAATCTCAGATTTGATTCTTTTAAATTTTTTTTGGATATGCTTGATATTCAATTTCTCCATTTTATTAACTTTTTTAATAGATCTGTTCATGGTTGCAATTAATTTATTCATATCGTTTTTGATGCTTTTGCCCTCTACTAATCTTGTTTTTTTTAGCTTCATTAGTGATGTCTTTACTAGTGACTTCAGAGAATTTTCATTAAGCATATAATCGTCTTGAATGGAATCTCTTAATCTAAGAAGGTCAAGGTATGAAGAGCTGCCTAGTTCAAGCCCTTTTTTAACAGCATTTTTTTCATTTTTCTTAACGAGCTCTATAAAATTATCAGAAATTTTAAGATGTTCTTTGGGTGGGGATGTGTAATAGATATCAATATCTATTTTCCCTCGAGCAAAATTCTTTTTTGTGTAGTCCCTAATCCAACCTTCGAACTTTTTCAGATTATTTGGCAGTTTTACATTTACTTCAATAAATCTGCTATTTAGTGATTTAACTAAGCATTTAAATTGGATGCCATCTTTGTTTAAACTAGCTTCACTGAAACCTGTCATGCTTTTCATATTAATTCTCTGATACTTGGATACTTAAAAAAGGAAACATCATTGTAGTGTAAAGATTTTATAGCTGGGTTAACAGGTTGTGCTTTAAAACCATCGTTAACATCAGAATATTTAATAGTTTCTGGCATAACAGCATTGATAATTCTATGTGTTGGTTTTTTCTGAATGACATCATCAATGATATTTATAACATCATCTATATGAATAGCATTTATGAACTTGTCTGTAGAAAAAATTTTCTTTTCTATTACTTGATTCACAAAATTTGATGATTCTGTTATTAAACCAGCAAGCCTGAGTACATATGAAGTTGGATCTAATAAAGCGTCTTCTTCATATCTCTTTATTATTTCACCCTGAGGGTCTGAGGGCTTTGGTTTTGCAGATTCATCAACTTGCTCATTTATGATTCCAGATAAAACCCTAGTGGAAGAAATGAAGATTTTATTAGTATTTTTAAATTTCTCTTTAATTAGCTCTAATCGATTCATAAAGCCGTGTTCATAACTATCTATTTCCTGATTTTCAACTTTTGGAGAAACTATTATCCAGTCCGGAGAGAAATCTACAGCTTCCTTTGGTATCTCATCACGGTAATCAGCTTTGACTATTACAGTATTTGGATGATTCTGTTTATCACTTCTCCTAATGCCCAAGATATTATGGTCTTTGTATCTTTCAGCTAATTTTTCGCCAATAAGCCCATAACCGATAACTAATATTTTCATTTTTTTCCTTAAAACATAATAATAAATAGATATGTCATCAGATCAAAAGATTGAAGCGTCATCATTATTAGTTTCAACGATTAAAGGTGTAGGCGAAAAACTATCATCTACATTATCAAAGCTCGGAATCAAAACTATTGAAGATCTACTTTTTCATTTTCCTATTGGTTATCAGGATAGAACAATACTTAAAAAAATCGCTGAACTTGAACCAAACCAAGATTTTGTTGTGCAGGGCGTTATAGAAAAAGTATCACAAACATTTGTTCCAAGAAAAATGCTTTTGGTCAAAATTAAAGACAATACTGGACATTTATACTTAAGGTTTTTTTACTATTTTCCTGGACTAAGAAATGTCTTTAAAGAAGGAACATTGATACAGGTCTCTGGGTCATCTCGATTGGGAAGGTATGGTCTTGAAACTGTTCATCCAGAATACGAAATAGTAAAAGATAATGAATTTAAACCACAAATCCTCGCAAAATATCCTCTTACCAAAGGCATTACACATCTAAAGATGAGAAAACTAATCTCAGAAGCCATTGAATTAATAAAGGCGGACAAAATCGAAGTTGCTGACCTTATGCCTGCAAATAATTTTTCAAATCTGAATGAGTCCATCATCAATGTTCATGCTCCTGACCCAAAAAGCGATATTGAAGATTATCTAGTTGGTGGAAACTCAGAAGCTCGAAAGAGAATAGGGCTTGAAGAAATGGTTGCAAATAAAATTAGCTATTTATCCATTAGAGAGCAGAATAAAAACAGAATAACTAGCGCTTTTCAAAACAATAAATTGGCGAAAGAGATTAATTCAGTCTTACCTTTTGAATTAACAGATGATCAGGTTTCTGCTTACAAAGAAATTAGTGCTGATATAGCAACTAAGACTCCAATGTTAAGGCTGCTGCAAGGTGATGTAGGCTCAGGTAAGACTATTGTTGCAGGTTTAGTAGCAGCTCATGTTGTAGAGGACAAAAAACAAGTTGCTATTCTTGCGCCAACAACCATTTTAGCCAATCA
>NYSP01000025.1 GCA_002683115.1 Gammaproteobacteria bacterium | reverse complement strand
ATCCTTGATATTGTAAAGAGACTTTCCAAGGATTCTTCCTTTAATGTATCCTCATCATAATCAAAGTAGACTGTAACAAAGGCTTCCCCAACATCAACTTCATTCATAGGATCAACCCTATTTTCTTCTGTTGATTTTTCAGTTAAATCAACTGTTGTAGTTTCCTGAACTTCAACTTTTTCAACAGGTGTTGTTGAACAAGCAAATATAAAAAAAATCGTAAATATTAAAATTAATGCGTTTTTCATAATTATCTTAAAAATGGTGACCATGCAGGTTCTTTTAATTCTCCAAATAATGCCGGAAGCTTAAAGCTTACCTTGCTACTTATATTTACACCAGCAAGATAAGATAAACTACCTTCTTTAGCAGAATAAATTATAACATTCCCATTTGGTGCAATACACGGACTTTCATCATTTTTAGTGGTTGTAAGTACTTCAAGCTTTCTAGTTGTAAGATTCATTTTCGCAACATTAAAATTTGAGCTAAACCGATGAACCAGGACAATCTCATCTTCACTAATATATGAAGCCCTAGCGTTATAAGTGCCTTGAGTTGTTAATCTCCTTTTTAATTTCGTCCTGACATTTATTTCATAAATTTGGGGGCTGCCAGATCTATCAGAAGTAAAAATTATTTTCTTTCCATCCGGTGACCATGCAGGCTCAGTATCGATTGCGCTATTTTCTGTCAGCCTAGAGATTTTTTTATTGTTCAAATCAATGATATATATTTCAGAGTTGCCATCTTTTGTACTAGTAAGTGCCAGATTCTTTCCATCCGGTGACCATGCAGGTGAGCTAACTGAAGAACTAGAACTTAATATTAAATCTCTTTTGCCTGATGCTAGATCTTGAATGAATACCTGTGCTCTATTATTTTCAAAAGACACATAGGCAATTTGTTTTCCATCACTCGACCATGCTGGCGAAATAATAGACTTATTGGATTTTAATAAAACCTGGTCATTGAATCCATCGGCATCACTAATAATCAGTTTATGAGTATCAAGGTTTTTAGTTACATACATCAGTTTGGTTGAAGATATTCCATCAATTCCATAAAAGTACTTATAAACACCATCAGAAATATAGTGGCTTGTTTGTCTGAGACTATCAGGCAAACCTAAAATAATTTTTTTCTCTTCGACTTCATCGTAACTTACATCAAAAAGTGACCAGTCAATATCTAAACTGCCTGATGTACTATCTATCTCTAAAAACAAAATTGAATCTACATCTAATAAAAGCCAATCTCTTTGAATTACCTCAGATTCGTTGGCAGGAACACTTAATAATTCATTGATTCCTAATATTTCAAATTCTCCTGTTCTCTTAAGATCATTGCTCACAATTTCAATGATCTCTTGGCCGACCATTGAGTTATTATTTTTTTCTAAAATAGCAATTTTTACTGGCTTAGAAGCTCCTTCTGTTATTTCTAAGACAAGGTCCGAAAAAGCATAGAAGCTGAATAGAAGTAATAAAAATAATGCTCTCATTCTGGTTTGAATCTCAAAGTAAACTTAGAAAAATAAATTCTATATTCTTCATCATTAATGGTATTAATATATCGCACTTGCTTATATTTCCTTATAGCATTAAGAGCCGCTCTATCAAATGCCTTATTTCCACTCGATTGAACTAATTCAATATCATCGATTAACCCAGACCTGCTAAGACTTAAAGAAAAATCTGCAAACATTCCTTTTTTAGAATTATTGGGCTTAATCCACAACTCTTCAATATCTTTGATAACTTTGGAACTGATTTGTTCAACAATATCGATATTCTCTAATATTTTTTTTTGCAATGCTTCCTCTTCAAGGTATTCATCAAGATTTTCTATTTGTTTTTGTTTTAATTTGGTTTCTGCTATTTGCTCACTTTGTGCCAGATTATCATTTTTGCTTGAGGTGACTGTTTTTGATTTTTTAACTTCAATTATTTCTTTTGGCTCTTCAATAAAATTTACATTTGTAATTTTTCTGAAGGTTTCTTTAGTTTCAGAAACTGAAAAAACTTCGTAACTAATGAAAATGAGGACATGGACAATGACAGATAACAAAATAGCACTTATCCATCTAGTCATGGCTGAGTGGCGAGAGAAAAGTTATTTGCTCCGTTAGCTTGTAAAACGCTAAGTAGTTCGGCAATAGCTTGGTAAGATGATTCTTTATCACCTCTGACAATTATTTCAATATTTGGATTTGCAGAAATTACTTTACTGAATCGATCTTCGATAAAACCTAAAGATACTTGGACATTTGAGCCATCTTCCTCAATAAAATATTTTCCGTCTTTGCTTACGTCAATTGTAAAGGGCTGTGAATTTTCAAGCTCAATTTCATCAGCAGGTGCATTTGGCAAGTTTATATCTATTCCTTGAACTGCAAGTGGAGCAACTACCATGAAGATAACCAGCAAAACGAGCATAATATCAACATAAGGTACAACGTTTATTTCGTTAATAACTTTTGAATTTTTTCCGCGTTTCTCCAGGAGCATCTTAATTATTTTTAAATTGAGTTATTAACTCCTCAGCAAAAGCGAGAGAACCATTGATCAAATTATCCAATTTTTTGGAAAATTGATTATAGGCAATAAGTGCTGGTATAGCAGCTAACAAACCAACTGCTGTTGCTACTAAAGCTTCTGAAATTCCAGGCGCAACAGAACTTAAAGTAAGTTGTGCAGTTGTTGATAGTCCTTGGAAAGCGTTAATGATTCCAATCACAGTACCCAATAATCCGATGTATGGCGCACTTGAGCTAATTGTAGCCAGAAGTGCAAGGTTTTTAGATAATCTTTCTTCTTCTCTATTTGCAACAACTCTTATAAGCCTTTCTGTTGATTCAATATCTGAATTTGAATTGCTCTTTGATTTCAGTCCATCACATATTGTCACTAATACAAGTTCAAATGGTTCTAATTCTGAGCCTTTGTCTTTTATTGATAAATAAAGATCGTCAATTTTTTCGCCTTCCCAAAACCTATCCTCTAAGTCATGAGAGGCTTTTGTTGCCTTTGACAAAGTAAAGTATTTTTCGAAAATTAAAATCCATGAAGTGACTGATGCAATGACTAAAATGACCAAAATTATTTGGACCGGCAAGGAAGCTTGCAACAACATTTCAACTGCATCAAAATCCATTATTTATGTTCCTCAAGATCTTCTTGATAAAAGTTATCAATTAAATATATAAAACTATCCCAATTAAGATCAACTAACTTAGTTTCATCATTAAGCTTTTCATTTAAGTTTGAAATTTTTACTCTAACTCTGATTGGTTTGTTATCAAATTTGTAAACTAATGCTGGGTATTCTCCATCTTTTGTTACACCAAGCACTTGATCCCACCAGGCTGATGCTGGCTCAAAGCCCTTTTTATATGCTTTGCATTCAATATTCCATCTACCAATTTTTAAATCAGGGTGATTCTTCTCTTGGTATTGGTTAAGAATTCTTCTAACAGGTTTTTTTAAATTAAGATCCTCTTGTAGTTTTTTGGCAATTTTTCTTTCGAAATCATGGCCTTTTTTTCTCTGATTTATTGTCATTATGAAAATATTGATTGATCTAAATCTGCATTTGTAAAAACTTCTTGAACATCATCAAGGTCTTCTATAGCGTCTGTTAATTTAATGTTTTTCTCTGATTGTTCTGCATCCAAGGCAATATTATTCTCTGCTTCCATTACTACATCTGAAGCCTCTATATCAAAGCTATTTGCAATAATTTTTTCTTTTAGAAGTGATAAATCTTTTGGATCACAAACTATTTCTGTTTTTTTCTCTGCAATATCGTTGATATCGTTAGCTCCATATTCTATTGCCAAGTCGTAAGGTCTTTCATTTGTCACATCAGAATTCACGAGAATCTTACCCTTAGCTTCAAATAAATATGCAACACTGCCTGAGGTTCCAAGATTTCCTCCATATTTTGTAAATGCATGTCTTATTTCAGAAACTGTTCTGTTTTTATTATCAGTAAGAGTTTTGATGAAAACAGCAACACCACCAGGTGCATAACCTTCATAAATAACTTCTTCTAAATTTTGACCTTCTTGGCCGCCTGCTCCTCTTTGTATAGCTCTATTTATTGTGTCTTTAGCCATATTTGCTGATAAGGCTTTATCATATGCTAATCTTAATCTAGGGTTATCATCGACAACACCTCCACCCTCTTTAGCAGCAACAGTCAGCTCCCTAATTATTTTTGTAAAAACAGCTCCTCTTTTTGCATCTTGTCTTGCTTTTCTGTGTTTAATGTTTGCCCACTTTGAGTGACCTGCCATTATTCTTCCTTTCTGGTTATATGAAGTTCATCTAAGCTGTCTTCATTTACTTCACCTGGAGCATCAGTCAGAAGACATACTGCTGATTGTGTTTTTGGGAACGCTATTACATCTCTTATTGAGTCAGCTCCTACCATGATCATTGCAAGCCTATCGAGACCAAAAGCTATACCTCCATGTGGTGGACATCCTGAGCTTAGTGTTTTTAAGAAAAAGCCAAATTTTGTCTCTACCTCTTTTTGAGTTAAACCCAAAAGATCAAAAACCTTTTGCTGCATGTCCTTTCTATGAATTCTTATTGATCCACCACCAATCTCAATACCATTAATTACCATATCATAAGCTTTTGAATTTATTTCTAGGACATCTAGATCATCTAATTTATTCAAGTTTGTTTCTACAGGTGAAGTAAATGGATGATGCAATGAAGTTAAATTTCCATCATTTGATTCTTCAAACATTGGAAAATCTGTAACCCAACAAGCTCTGAACCCTTCGGATAGTAAATTTAAATCGAGGCCAATTTTATTCAATAGCCTGCTCATGTAGTCGTTGACAGTTTTTTTCTTTCCTGCCCCAAAAAAAACAAGATCTCCCTGTTTTAGAGATAATTCTGACATAATCTTTGATAGACACTCAGATGATAAATATTTGAGTATTGGTGAAGACAACGACTCTACATCTGAACCCTCTACTCTTATGTAAGCTAATCCTTTAGCACCAAAATCTTTTACAAAATCTGTATATCTATCGATTTGACCTCTCCCAATCTTATCTCCTTCACTAATAACCAAAGCAGCAATTCGTGCTTTTGGATCGTTTGCTGGTTCTGAGAAGACCTTGAATTCTTCTTTGACAAATATTTCAGACAGCTCTTTCAACATTAGTGGATTTCTCAAGTCAGGCTTATCAGACCCATACATTTCCATTGCTTCTTCCCATTTAAATCTTGGAACTTCTCCTAAATTTTCATCTAGAACACTCTTAAATGCTGTGGAGATCATACCTTCTGCTAGTGACATAATATCTTCCTCCCCAACAAAAGATGCTTCAATGTCAATTTGAGAAAATTCTGGTTGCCGATCAGCGCGCAAATCTTCATCTCTAAAACATCGTGCTATTTGATAATATTTATCGAATCCTGCAATCATTAACATCTGTTTAAATAATTGTGGTGATTGAGGTAAAGCAAAAAAGTTACCAGGACTAGTTCTGCTTGGAACAAGATAATCTCTTGCTCCTTCCGGAGTGGCTTTTGTAAGAATTGGAGTTTCAATATCAACAAAATTATTATCTTCTAAAAAATCTCTTATAGACTTTGTAAGTTTTGATTTTAATCGTAAATTTTCTTGCATTTCAGTTCTTCTAAGATCAAGNGTTCTGTGTTTCAACCTTACNTCTTCTCCAACTTCTGAGGATTGATCTAATGGAAANGCAGGCGTTTCAGCTTCATTTAAAATCTCTATTACTGAACATCTGATTTCAATTTCTCCAGTGGATAATTGTAGATTTTCAGATTCATCTGGACGTTCCTCAACAATGCCCCGAGCCTGAATTACGAATTCAGATCTCACTTGATCAGCTGCTTCAAAAGCATCTTTGTCTTCTGGATTGACTACAAGCTGCACGATCCCAGTTGTGTCTCTTAAATCTAGAAAAATAACACCGCCGTGATCTCTTCTTCGATGCACCCAACCACAAACCAGCACTTCTTTGCCGTTTTTTTTCTTATTTAATTTTCCACAATGATCTGTTCTCATGCTTTTTTACCTTCTTTTTTATTTATCTCTTTTTCAGTNGTATGAAGATTCTTTTTATTATCTTTTTTAAAATCTGTTTCGTACCAACCACTACCTTTTAACCTAAAGCCTGGTGCTGATAATAATTTTACCACTTTAGTAGATTTCGTACATTTAATGCATTTACTTAAGGCTTTTTCATTTATTTTTTGAAAAACCTCGAAGTTTGATTTACATACCTCGCAATAATACTCGTAAATCGGCATAATGCTATNTAAATTACCATATAATTAATTCAGGAGATTATAGTGTATTTCTCGAAATTATTCGTCCCTTCAACGAGGCAAGACCCTTCAGATGCAGAGCTTATAAGCCATAAATTAATGATCAGAAGCGGCATGATTAAAAAAACTGCTGCAGGTATTTATAACTGGCTGCCAATTGGCTTAAAAGTTCTTAAGAAGGTTGAAGATATTGTGAGAGATAATCTCAACAAATTTGAAGCACAAGAGATACTTATGCCAATGGTTCAACCTGCTGAGCTTTGGAAAGAGTCACTTAGGTATAACGAATATGGCAAAGAGCTGCTTAAATTCAAGGATCGATCTGACAGGGATTTTGTGCTGGGGCCCACTCATGAAGAGATTGTCTGTGAAATATTCAGAAGCTATCCGATAAGCTACAAAGATCTACCAGTTAATTTATACCAAATTCAAACAAAGTTTAGGGATGAAATTAGACCGAGATTCGGAGTAATGAGGTCAAGAGAGTTTTTAATGAAAGATGCATACAGCTTTGATATTGATGAAAAAGGCTTAAAGAAAAGTTACGAAAAAATGAAAAATGCTTATATAAGCATTTTCGATGAAATTGGTTTGGATTATAGAATTGTAAAAGCTGATGCGGGAAATATAGGTGGTGATGTATCTGAGGAATTTCATATATTGGCTGATTCCGGCGAAGATTTGCTAGCAATTAGTGATGGAAGCGATTTCGCGGCAAATGTAGAAGTCCTTGAATACGATAAAGACCCAAGTGAACTTAAAGGAGCAGATTCACCAGATGGAAAGGGAAAACTNGAAATTAAAAGAGGCATTGAAGTTGGACATATATTTCAGCTCGGCCAAAAGTATAGTGAGAAAATGTCTGTAGCTATTAAAGACAAAAACGGTGAACAAATAAATTCTTTTATGGGTTGTTACGGTATTGGTATTTCAAGGATTGTAGCTGCAGCGATTGAACAAAATAATGATGAGAAAGGAATAATCTGGCCAAATTCTATAGCACCTTTTCTTGTAAATATTATTTGCTTAGACCCTAATAAAGAAGAAGTTATTAAAGAGTGTGTAAGTGTTTACCAAATATTAAAAGATGCTGGGCATGAAGTCTTATTAGATGATAGGGATATAAGAGCTGGCATAAAGTTTGCAGAAAACGAAGTTATAGGAATACCGTTTTCTATAGTAATTGGTCCAAGGAATTTCTCTAACAATAGCTATGAGTTTAATTGTCGAAGGACTGGAGATAAACACGAAATGACTATTGATGATATTAAGCACAAATTGGAGGAAGAAAAATGATCAGGTTTTTCACATCTATTGGAGGATTTCTATTAGGCGCATTACTTTTCATGTTCTTAATGATAATTTCATTTAACCCAAATTATTTTGCAAAAATGGCGTTAAAAGACTTTGCAAAAGATTTAGCTACCCCAGCTAATAATAGTTTAGACAAATTCCTTGATGAGTCTGTTTTGGAACCTATTCTTGAGAGCCCAGAAACTCTTACAAGCTTGGGCCTTCATCAATTAGATTTCTTAACAAATCATAATGAAAAACTTAACGATTACTCTGTTGAGAAATCAGAATCAGATCATGAAAAATTCCTAATTTACTATGAAAAGTTGAATAATTTTGATGAAACTAAGCTACCTGAACCAGCCAAACTAAACTTAGAAGTTGCAAAGTTTGCAGCTGGCATAGAGAAAAGGGGTTTTGAAAGCTTCAGATATTACATGGGTCCTTTTATTCAATTTTATGGAACTCATCTCAGTTTCGTAAATTTTCTAACAGACACACACAGACTAGATAATGTTAAAGACGCTGAAGATTACATTAAACGTTTATCCAAGGTGCCNCTTGCAATTGATCAACTTATGGTTTTTGAAAAAAGAAGAGCAGCCAACGGAATCTATTCGCCAAAATTCGTTTATGAGAAGACTATGTTGCAATTAAGTTCACTGATAGAGACACCAAATAAAATACATCCACTCTTTGTTAGTTTTGAGGAGTCTATAAAAGAGCTGGGTATAAGTGAAGANAAACAAGAAAGTTTACTTTCAGAATTAGAAGAGAAAATTGAAAAATTTAAATCTTCATATGCAAATTTAAAAGTTCTGGTAGAGAAGAATTTGAAAAATGCCAGAGAATTTGACGGGGTTTGGAGCCTNCCAAATGGAGAAGATTACTATAAACATCGACTTCAGATTTATACAACGACAGACCTAACAGCTGATGAAATCCATAATTTAGGACTCGAGATGGTAGAAGAAATTCAAACAGAAATAAGAAGAATTCTTTCAGAGGAGGGTTATGACATAAACCGGCCTTTAGCTGAGCTTTTTGTCGAGCTAAACAATGATCCTAGGTTTTTATTCGAGGATTCTGATAAAGGAAGAGAGGCAATACTTGAAGAATATAGAAGAATTAATGATGAAACATATGCAATGTTGCCTGATTACTTCAATGAGCTACCAAAAGCAAAAGTCGTTGTAAAAAGAGTGCCTATTTTCTCTGAAAAAAGTGCAGCTGGTGGCTATTATCAGGGTTCATCTTTGGATGGATCTAGGCCTGCTGCTTGGTATGCAAATCTCTATGACATAAAAGCTACTCAAACCTTTAAAATGCCTGCTCTCTCTTTTCACGAAGCAGTTCCAGGTCATCACTTGCAAATAGCTCTTAATCAAGAAAATCAGAATCAAACGCTATGGAATAAATTTGGTTATAGAACTTCTGCTTTCACTGAAGGATGGGCATTGTATGCTGAGAGATTAGCTATTGAAGCAGGACTNATAAAAGATCCTTATGAAATGATTGGCTCTTTGCAATCAGAATTGTTTAGAGCNGCAAGGCTTGTTGTCGATACTGGGCTTCATGCAAAGAAATGGACAAGAGAAGANGCAATAATTTANATGATGGATAATGCTGGAGAAGTNAGAAGTGAGTCTGAATCTGAGATNGAAAGATATATTGTCTGGCCGGGTCAAGCTACGTCTTACATGATTGGAAGAATAAAAATTATGGAGCTAAGAGAAAGAGCTCAAACTGAACTTGGCAATAGGTTTAATATAAAAGATTTTCACTCAGTGGTCTTAATGAATGGGATTTTGCCTCTAACTGTATTAGAGGCTTTAGTTGACCAATATATATTAGAAAACAGTTAGTCTGCGAGCACTGAAGCTTCAATTTCTTCAAGAACTTTTGGATTTTCTTTCAAGAATTCTGAAGTTTTAGCTATTCCTTGGCCAATTTTATCGCCTTTATAACTATACCAAGCGCCTGCTTTTTCGATAATTCCCTTTTTCACTGCAAACTCAATTATTTCAGCGNTCTTATTTATACCCTTGCCATACAGAATTTGAAATTCAACNACTTTGAATGGAGGTGCCATTTTATTCTTGACAACTTTTACTCTTGTTTCATTTCCAATGATCTCATCTCCATCCTTAATGGCCCCTATTCTTCTAATNTCCAATCTAACACTTGAGTAGAATTTAAGAGCATTTCCACCAGTTGTGGTTTCAGGATTTCCAAACATAACGCCTATTTTCATTCTTATTTGATTTATAAAAATAACTAGGGTATTGGATTTTTGTATACTGCCTGTGATTTTTCTTAGAGCTTGTGACATTAGTCTAGCTTGAAGCCCAACGTGAGAGTCTCCCATATCTCCCTCCAGTTCTGCTCTTGGCACAAGAGCGGCAACACTATCTACAACAATGACATCTAAGCTTCCGCTCTTAACTAACATATCTGTTACTTCTAATGCTTGTTCACCTGTATCTGGTTGAGACANTAGTAGCTCATCAATATCAACGCCAAGTGCTTTTGCGTATTCAGGATCNAGGGCATGCTCAGCATCTATAAAAGCTGCACTTCCGCCAGCTTTTTGACACTCTGCAATGATTTGTAAAGTTAATGTAGTTTTGCCTGATGATTCAGGACCATATATTTCACAAACTCTGCCTTTNGGGAGACCACCTATTCCTAAAGCTCGATCAAGACCAAAAGAGCCTGTTGCTATAGAAGGCACCTCTACTGTTTCTCTGGTGCCTAACTTCATTATTGTTCCTTTTCCAAATTGACTTTCAATTTGTTTTAAAGCGCTATCTAAAGATTGTTTTTTTGAATCTGCCATTTTTTTTCCTATAGTGTATGGATATACAGTATTAGATCATACATTTTCTGAATAGTCCATATCTAATTAGATTTTTTAACTTTTAATAATTTTTTGCAACCCTATTTATAAAGTAAAATAATTTTATGGCATTTGTTGTTACAGAATCATGTATTGAGTGTAAACACACTGATTGTGTTGAGGTATGCCCTGTTGATTGTTTTTATGAAGGTGAAAATTTCCTTGTAATAAATCCCGATGAATGTATCGATTGTGGTTTATGTGAACCAGAGTGTCCTGTTGATGCNATCTTCTCAGAGGATGAATTGCCTCCAGACCAAATACCTTTTATCGAAATTAATGAAAGACTATCTCAAGAATGGTCAAATATCTCNGAAAAGAAAGATGCTCTTCCTGAAGCTGAAAAGTTTGGAGAAATAAAAGAAAAAATCAGTTTACTCAAAGAGGACTAATTTAAGTGCAGCCAAACTGCAGGAACTGATCCCATTATAAGACCAGAAAAAAATACTTTTAGTTGAATTTCATTTTGTTGGAATCTATCAATAATTTGTTTTGGAATAAAAAGAAATGACAATAGCATTCCAATAATAAATGGAAGTAAGCCAATCAAGTCTAAATTTTTTATATATGAAATAATTAACTCGTATAACCCCAAAATCACAAGGACTAAAGATCCAGATATCCCTGGTAAAAGAAAAGCAGTAAACGCTAATAAACCTGCTACCAAGATTAAAAATACATTATTAAAATTTAAATCTATTAATGAGAATGCGATAACTAAAGCTATTAAAACTCCGCAAACAAAGCTGACAAAGAAATTTTTTGATAATGAAATAGGGTGGTCTAAAAAACAATTTTTTACTACTGCAATAACCATGACAAAAGACAAAAATATTTTAAAAATAAAGAGGTAATTATTAATCAGAAAATCTATAAAAAAAGCTGAAAAATATATAGATATCAACATCCCAATACCTAGAGGAAAAGTGAACATTGGATTTAATCCATCTAAAAAATATTTCAAATTTAAACGTAAGGAGTTTGGGTTAAAAGTAGACAGAACCTTAATGAAATCTTTGTAAACATTAAATAAGCCTGCGATGGTGGCTCCTGAAATTCCCGGCGTTATTTCTGCAATCCCCATACAAAAACCAGCCAAGAATTTATGAAAAAAATTAGACATCTGGCAATTTGCCTTTTACCTTTTCGAAGTTCGTCATATCCCAATATAAAGGAGTTACAGAGACATTATTATTGTTAATTGCTTCAAAGTCTGTACCTGTTAGATCGCCATTTGGTTTTCCTGATTTTCCAATTTTATAACTCACCTTATTATCATCTCCGTCAAATTCTGGTGCTAAAGGAACTCCTCTATTGCCAAGCTTTGTCAAAACGAAATCATTTATCTCATTGAAACTTACATTTGGGATATTCACATTAAAAACAATACCATCATGAAGAGAATCAGAGTAATTAGACTCGACGTAATTTAACATCATTTCGGTTGCCAAAACGGCAGAATCAAAATTTTCAAACGACTTGCCTGCAATAGACGATGCGATTGGGGGATATTTTAATTTCCTGCCTGTAAAAGCAGCGCCTAAAGTTCCTGAGTGCATTACGTCATCACCCATGTTGGCCCCTTTATTAATTCCTGAAACAACAATATCTGGAATTTCTTTCATAATTGCCATTAAACCCATGAAAACACAATCAGCTGGTGTGCCATCAACTGAATAAATATTCTCATCTAGTTTCTCAATTTCAACCGAGGTTCTTAATGTCAAAGCAGCTGCCTGACCACTCTTATCATGTTTTGGAGCAATTAAAGTTACAGAGTGATTTTCAGATAATCTTTGATAAAGAGCTCTGGTAATTTTTGACTCGATCCCATCATCATTTGTCAGAAGAATTCTCATTTTTTTAACTTACTTAATACAAAAGCAGCAGCACCCTCATTTTTTCCAATAAAACTCATTTTTTCAGATGTTTTTGCTTTGAAACCTATATTTTCCTTATCTAAACCAGTTAATTCCGATAAGCTAGATAAAATCTCTAAACGATGCGGAAGAAGTTTTGGCTCTTCAAGCACTACAATTATATCAATCTGTTTCAGAGAAAACCCTTTTTCCTTTATCATTGCCTCGGTTAATTTATATATCTCTTTTCCGGGACAATTTTTCCATTTCGAAGTATTGGGAAAATGCTGGCCTATATCGCCAAGACTTAATGCGCCCAACATAGAATCTGCTAAAGCATGTAAAACAATATCACCATCTGAGTGAGCATCAAAAGAGAAATTACAATCCACTTTATAGCCACCAATCATCAGACCATCACCTTTTTTAAATCTATGGCTATCAAAACCATTTCCAATTTTGTCAATTTCGAGGTCTTCTGGAACTGTAATCTTTATATTTGACCTATTACCAGGGATGAATTTGATTCTACCACCAGCTCTTTCAATGGCTTCTGATTCATCGCCCGGAAAAAAATTTGACCCTAATGAGCTCTCAATTGCATGTTCGAGCAATTTTGATGAAGAAATTTGTGGTGTCTGTGCAAGGTAAAATTCATTTCTATTTTGACTGCTTTTAATAGCTAAAGTTTCAGGATCAATTTTTTTTAAGGCCTCATATATTGGTATACCAAGCACCAAAGCTTCTTCATCTGAAGAATCAAAGGCTTGTATCAATTGTTTTATTTTTGATATTTCAATAAAG
>NYSP01000024.1 GCA_002683115.1 Gammaproteobacteria bacterium | reverse complement strand
CAGTATGTAAGTTAGATTGTTTTTTGTAGAGAATGTTTAAATACTCATATAGGTTTAGGTTCAATGAATTAGCTGCGGCTCTGGTGCAGGCAATTGAAACTGACAGGATAGCATTAGCTCCTATTTTTGACTTATTTGATGTGCCATCGATCTCAATAAGCAGCTTATCAATACTAGCTTGATCATCTGCTCTTTTATTATCTAAATCTTCTAGTAGTTTTTTTGCATTTTCTGAAGCGTTTTGGACACCAAGTCCTCCGTATCTTTCTTCATTATCTCTAAGTTCATGAGCTTCTAATGAACCTGTTGAAGCTCCGCTGGGTACAAATGCAGTTCCCTTGCAACCGTCGTCCAAAACAACAGTTGTGCAAAGCGTAGGCCTACCTCTTGAGTCGAGCACCTCAATAGAATCTATATTTTTTATTTTCATTGATCGATGTTCTTTATAAATTCATCTAGAGCAATAATTTTTTCCATGAAACTCTCAAGATCTGAGAGCTTAAGTGCGCATGGCCCGTCACATTTCGCCGATTGAGGATCAGGGTGAGTCTCTAAAAATAAACCAGCAATGCTTTGAGAAATCCCGGCCTTAGCAAGATCATATACATATTCTCCTCTTCCCCCAGTACTTTTTTGCAACATTCCTGGCTGTTGCAATGAGTGAGTTACATCAAAGAAAACTGGGTTACCTCTTTCTTTCAATATTTGGAAGTTCAATGTGTCAACAATAAGATTGTTATAACCAAAAATATTTCCCCTTTCACAAAGAATGACCTCTTCATTCCCTGCAGCTTTGCATTTATCCACAGCATGAAACATTTCTTTAGCAGAGGAAAACTGCGGTTTTTTAATATTAATAATTTTTTTTGTTTTTGAGGCAGCAATGATCAAATCAGTTTGCCTGCATAAAAATGCTGGAATTTGAATCACATCAGCGACTTCAGCAACAGCATCTGCTTGATTTGGTTCATGTATATCTGTGATTATAGGAAGGCCGAATTCATTTTTTATTTTTTGTAAGCTAGCCAAGCCCTCTTGTAAGCCCGGACCTCGGTAAGAATCTAGTGAAGATCTATTAGCTTTATCGAAAGAAGCTTTAAAGACGTAATTGCAATCTAATTTTTCTGAGATTTTTTTAAAAGTCTCAGCAACCTGTCTGAGTAGATCATCAGATTCAATAACATTAACACCACCAAAAATTGTTAATTTTGAATCATTCGAAATATCTTTACCGTTTATTTTCATTTCTTTAATTTTACAGCCGTCTTTATGAAATCGTTAAATAATGGATGGCCTTTTTTTGGTTTTGAAGTAAATTCGGGATGAAATTGACACGCTACAAACCATGGATGATCTTTAAGCTCAATCATTTCTACCAAATTATGCATTTCAGATCTTGCCGAAATAACAAGACCTTTTTTTTCTAGTTTTGGAACAATTTGTGGATTTACTTCATATCTATGTCTATGTCTTTCAAATATTGACGCTTTTTTATAAAGATTTCTTGCCAGAGTATTTTTAGTTAATGAGGCTTTTTGTGCACCAAGTCTCATAGTGCCACCTTTATCTGATTTTAAGCTTCTTTTTTCTATGCTGCCGTCTTCATTCTTCCACTCTGTTACTAAGGAAATAACATTGTTCTTGGTCTTCTTAAACTCAGTGCTATTGGCATCTTTTAACCCCAAAAGATTTCTAGACATTTCTATGATAGCTATTTGTAATCCCAAACAAATTCCAAAATAAGGAACCTTTTTTTCTCTTGCATACTTTGATGCCAAGATCATTCCTTCAATTCCTCTGTCCCCAAAACCGCCCGGAACTAGAATAGCATCAGAATTCTTGAGCACTTTAAGATAATTCTTTTTTGTTATTTCTTCTGAATTAACAAAATTTATTTTTACTTCAGTATCATTATGTATGCCCGCGTGATCAATAGCTTCAATAAGAGAAAAATAAGCATCTTTGAGATCAACATATTTACCAACAAAGGATAATCTTAATTGATTTGATGGGTGAAGTTTTCTTTGTACAACCTTTTTCCAGTCCGAAAGTCTAGGTGAATTATTCTCAAGTTGTAATTTTTTCGAAAGGATTTTATCCAACCCCTCTTTTGCTAGAAACAGAGGAACTTGATAGATTGTGTCCATATTTGGCAAAGAAATTACTGTACCTTTTTGCATAGAACAAAATAGACCAATCTTTTCTTTGCTTTCTTTAGGAATTTCAAATTCAGATCTACATATTAAAATATCAGGCTGAACACCAAGTGTTCTGTACTCTTTAACAGAATGTTGAGTTGGTTTTGTCTTTAATTCTTCTGATGTTGCTAAGTATGGGACAAGCGTTAAATGTAAATAAGCTGTTTGGAAAGATTTTAACTCTAATCCAAGTTGTCTTATAGCCTCTATAAATGATTGGCTTTCAATATCACCAACCGTCCCGCCAATTTCTACAATTGCAATATCACAATTTTTAGAAGCCTCAATAATTCTTCTTTTTATTTCATCTGTGATATGTGGGATTATTTGAACAGTCTTACCTAAGTATTCACCCTTTCTCTCTTTTCTAAGAACCGAATAATAAATTTTACCAGCAGTAAAATTATTATTTTTTGTACAAGTATTATCAACAAACCTCTCGTAATGACCTAAATCCAAATCAGTCTCAGTCCCGTCTTCCAATACAAAAACTTCTCCATGCTGAAAGGGGCTCATAGTACCAGGGTCAACATTAAAGTATGGATCAAGTTTAATCACACAAACTTTGTAACCCTTGGATTCAAGAATTGAACCTATAGATGCTGAAGCGATTCCTTTCCCTAGAGATGACACAACACCTCCTGTAACGAATATAAATCTCGTATCTTTCAGCAAAATAAAATTTCCTTACGCTATTCTAAATAATTTTTTGTAACTCTACTCGAGATATTTGCTAATAGGCTATAGGAAATTGTATTAAGTTGGTCTGATAGANATTTAAGGTCACTATTAAATCCCCAGATGTCTACCCAATCACCTACAGCAATATCTCTATTTTGACCAAGATTTATCATTAATAAATCCATATTAGAGCGTCCTATTGTTTGAAAATTCTTTTTTCCTATTGAAATTGTGAGTGGAGTTTTGAAATAAGGNAACCCATCCCCGTAACCAATTCCAACGTAAGCTATTATGCAGTCCTCACTTGCTATCCAAGAACCATCATATCCAACTTTTGAACCTGATTTTATTTCTCTTATAGAGATAATTTTAGATCTCAAAGAGGTTACTGGAATAGTACCAAATTCATTGTATTTTCCTCCATAGATTGCAATTCCTGGTCTTACAATATCAAAGTGNGCATCTGGAAAATTAAAAATTGCTCCGGAGTTTGAGAGACTTTTTTTATAGTTATAGTTTTTTGTCAATTCAGTAAATTTTTTTATTTGTTTATTGTTCATATCGTCATTTACTTCACTTGATGAAGCTAAGTGAGACATCAGAATAATCTCTGCAACATTAANNTCCTTTGCTTTATTTAAGGCTTGCTGAAAGTCGATAGGATCNAAACCTAACCTGTTCATTCCTGTATTAATTTTTATCCATAATCTTGANTGAGAAAGATCAAAATTTTCTAATTTTTCTAGTTGCCACATGGAATGAATTACAAAATCAAATCTAAATTCTGAAACTAATTTATAATCCTCTATCTCATGAACCCCTTGTAAGAGAAGGATTGGTTTTTCAGTAAATTTTCTAATTTCAATTGCTTCATCTAATGTTATTACTGAGTATGATTCAACATGATCATTAATATTTTTTACAACCTCAGANGCNCTGATACCATAGCTNTTAGCCTTTACTACAGCTTGAATCCTTGCGTCGGTAAAACTTTTTATTAGATCAATATTTTTTGTAAGATTAGAGAGCTTAATCTTCAGTTCTGTCTTGCGCATAACTATTCATTATTTCGGGTGCAAGATCACCAAACCTTGTAAGCTCGTCTCTAAAAGAAAGCAATACTCTCTTGGTTGGCCCATTTCTGTGCTTAACAAGATTTAACTCAGCAACATTTTTCCATTCTTCATTCTTTGTATAGATAAAGTCTCTATAAAGCATGAAAATAAGGTCNGCATCTTGTTCAATTGCTCCTGAATCTCTTAAATCTGACATTTGAGGTCTTTTATTTGGTCTTTGTTCAACTCCTCTGTTAAGTTGTGATAAGACTATGACAGGAGCTTTNACTTCTTTTGCAAGATACTTTAGTGATCTTGAAATATCAGATAATTCATTTACCCTATTTTCATTNCTCCCNGGCATTTGCATTAATTGGATATAGTCAATCACTACCAAATTTAAGCCTCCAGAATTTCTAAACTGTTTTGCAAGTCTTCTAGATTTAGCACGTATCTCCATTGGTGAAATATTAGGTGTATCATCCACAAAAATATTTAAATCATTCATGTTTTTTGTTTGCTTAGCAATTTTGTCCCACTGTCTATCAGTTAAGTTTGCAGATTTAACATTTGACTGGGATATACCTGCCATCGAGGCCAGCATTCTTTGTGNTAATGATTGAGATGACATCTCCAAACTAAATACAGCTACACAACCCTCATTCTTTTTTGCAACATTTTCTGCAATATTCATTGCTAATGAGGTCTTACCCATGCTTGGTCTGCCTGCAATAACGATTAGATCTTCTTTTTGTAATCCTTGAGTAAGACCGTCAATTGCTGTGAAACCAGAAGAAACTCCTATAAGCTCGCCTTGCATACCAGANAATTCTTCAAGCCTGTCCCANGTTTCTTTTACATANCTCTCAATTTTTTTGAGTGAATCGGCGTTTGCTCTGTTAGTAGAAAGTTCAAATATTTTTGCTTCNGCTTCATCAAGCAAATCATTGCTAGTTTTTCCTTCAGGGCTCTCTACAGTTTTCATAAGTTCTGTTANAACTTGCTTAAGGTTTCTGTCTATTGATTGATCTTTTACTAGGTTTGCATAGCTGTCTGCTGCCAATGCTGATACAGGTATTGTTTGGAGTTCTTTTAGGTAATCAACTCCACCAACTCTTTGTAAACTGTTTTTNCTATCAAGTAATTCTGAAACTGTTATATGGTCTATGCCTTCTCCTTTGTCAGCTAGCTCTTTAATACACTCAAAAATTTCTTTATGTAGNTCTGATTCGAAGTCTGTTGAGTTGATAAGAGCATCAACTTCAGGATACTTCTCTTTAGATAAAAGCAAGGCGCCTAAAACTGCTTGCTCTACTTCAATATTACTTGGCATTACGTTGGTTTTACTTCTATAGATATAGATTTAACTATTTCTGGATGAAGTTCAACGTTTACAGTGAATTCTCCGACCTCTTTTATTGGTCCAGATAATAAAATGATGGATGACTTAGTTATAAAATTATGTCCTTCAGCATGCATGGCATCTAAAATTTCATTTACACCAACTGAGCCAAAAAGCATCCCACTTTCTTGGGCATTTGCTGAAATAGTAAGTTTAAGATCTTTTAGATGTATAGCGTTTGCTTCAGCAAGTGATAATTCATCTTGTGCTTTTTTGAGATATTCTTCTTTCTTTTCTTCAAAATCTTTTATGTATTTTTCTGTGGCAGGTAATGCTTTGTGATATGGCAATAAGAAATTACGTGCAAAACCAGATTTAACATCAACAATGTCACCAATATTTCCAAGATTCTTTATCTTGGTTACTAATACAACTTTCATTTATTTTCTTCGATTTTGTGTTTATCAGTGAAAGGCAAAAGTCCAAGCAATCTTGCTTTTTTAACAGCTTTAGTTAATTTTCTTTGTTCTTTCGCATTTAATCTTGTGTACCGTGAGGAAAGAATCTTTCCATTTTCCGATATAAAGCCCTTCAAAGTATCTGGGTCCCTATAATCAATATTTACTTTTTTTTCGTCAGTCATTATGAGGTTAGTTTTACTGTTAAATGTCTAAATACATTTTGGTCGTACCGAAATTTTTCTTCTAGCAAATCAAGCGTTTCAGGCTCTACATTTACGTCCAAGTGAACATAATTAGCATAGTTCATATTGTTTATTGGATATGCTAGCTGTCTTTTGCCTAGTAATTTTGTGTCAACTAAATCGCCTTTATTATCAGAAATAACTTTCTTTAATCCATCAATAAAATCATCAACTTCATCCATTGTATTTGGGTTTAAAAGAAGCATTAATTCGTATTTTTGCATCACAATTCAGTTCTTATCCATTCAAGCACTCGGGCTATGATACCCTTGCTTTGATTAAAGGTAAACTCTTTATCTTGTTCTATGGCATAAAATTTTACTAGGCCTAATAAACCACTAAATTCAGGTTTTAGAAGTTTTTCTGCATTTATGGGTAAATTGTATTCAGGAAGGCCAATTTTTATCTTGTTTTTAGTCACTTCTTCACCAAGCTGTTTCATTCCCTCCATATTTGCTGTGCCGCCTGTTAGAACAAACCCNGCAGGAATGTTTTCAAGTAAATTATTATCCTCTAAGCAACTTACACANTTNCGAAGAATTCTTGAAACTGAATCTTCAATTTGTCTTGCAAGCACTTTCCTTGAGATTGATTGATTATTGCCTGCTACATTAATTTTTAGCATATCTTCACCAGCAATATCTGAAAATGCACATCCATATTTTTTCTTGAGGTCTTCTGCATCGCTCTTTGGAATTTCAAAAGCTTGTGCAATATTTTCAGTTATGTAATCACCAGCAGCTGGCAAAATCTTTGAGAATTGAATTGNNCCACCNATATATAGAGAAATATCAGTAGTTCCAGCACCGATATCTACCAAGCAAACTCCATCTTTTTTTTCCTCGCTACTTAATACAACTTCTGNAACACCAAGTTGATTAAAATAAAAATTTGTTGCGGAAATAGATTTTGATAGCTTTTTAACACATTTCATAATATTTTCTTTAGTATTTTTTGAGCAGTGTATTAAATGAGAACTTGCCTCTAATTTTATTCCGTTTTTTCCAAGAGGTTCTTTTATTCCTCTTTGGCCATCAATTGAATAATCATTTGGTACTGCATAAAGTAATGTCTTATCGTTTGGTACCATCATTGTTTTTGACATATTTAAAGCTTTTTCAATATCCCTGAAAGTAACTTCTTGATCGGTAATCTTTACTTGACCAATTGAATTTGTACTAGAAACCTCTTCTCCTGATAGACCTATATGTAGTTCTTTTATTTTGCCATCAGCCTGGCTTTCAATTTGATTAAGACAAGTCAAAATTGTCTCAGCCGTGGATGTAATATTTATTATGGATCCTTTTTTTATGCCGGATGTCTCTACACTTGAGAAAGCAATAACCTTTGATGAGTCATTTTCATTTTTTATAAGGACTGCTGATATTTTCGAAGTTCCAAGGTCTATTAAACAAATCATTTAATTATTTTATAAGCACATATCCTTGCTGGTATCTTAAATCTAGAATTGGAAGCTTTGTATTCTTTTCATCTAAATTAACTATAATTTTTTTAAATTTACTTATGCGTTGATTCAATTCAGCTTTCCCAATGTAAGCAATAGCATCACTTGTTTCTATTTCCCAGCCAGAAAGATTTGAGTAATTTAAAGATTTTAGTTCTGAAATTTCATTTCGTATAGCAATAGCTTGTGAGATAGTGTCTTCTGTAATAGATAAGTCATCAATGGATAACATTGGCAGTTGATAGGATGATGGCATAAAAAAAATCTCAAAATTTTCATCAAAATAAAAATTATTTTTATTCTTAAATAATGGATTTTTCACATCGATCTTATAAGTAATAAGGTTATTAGATGAGGTCTTAGAAATAGATTTTACCCAATCTTTAGTTTTCGCATAGAAAGCAAAGTTTTTTCCTTCATATAGGTTTTGTTTTAAATCTTTAATACATTCTTCACAAAGGATATTCATTGAGACCTTAGCAGAGACAATTTGCTTATCACTTTTAAGTAAGCCAGACATAAATGAAAAACATCCAAGCAGTATAAAAGTTAAGAGAATTTTAAATTGAGTCTTCAATGATATTGGTAATAAGTTCTTGATAGTTTATTCCTGAAATCTTTGCAGCCAAAGGAAAAAGGCTGTTTTCTGTAAAACCTGGTACAGTATTTATTTCTAGAACGCCTAATTGATAGCCATTGAATACAAAGTCTACTCTGCCCCATGTTTGACAACCGTGCTGATAGAAGGCTTTAAGAGCTATTTTTTGTAGTTCCTTTTTCAACGATTCATCTACAACTTCAACCTTTTTAGTTTTTTTACTGTTGTATTTTGCTTCATAGTTATAAAATCCTTGATCGTCATCAGCAATTATTTCTAAAGGTTCTAATGCTTCTCCTTTTAGTACTCCAACAGTGTATTCTGCTGCATTATATGCCTCCTCTATTATCACATCGTCTGAATATATCCTTGCTTCAGCAATAGCTTTTTCTAATAAATTAATATCTGCAACTTTTGAAACCCCAAAGCTTGATCCATTACTATTAGGCTTCACAAAAAAACTTTCTATTGATTTATAAAAATTATCT
>NYSP01000023.1 GCA_002683115.1 Gammaproteobacteria bacterium | reverse complement strand
GGTCCCAAACCAGGTGCGCTACCAGACTGCGCTATGCCCCGAAAGGGAAATCATATAAACTATGGGCTTATAACTCAAGGGATATTTCGTGAATAACTGTATTGTATTANATGGACGCAAACTCGCCGCCATAAGCAATGAAGAACTATCTAAGAAAGCTTCAGATTTATTAACTAACCATGGAAGAAAGCCATGTCTGGCAGCTATATTAGTAGGACAAGATCCTGCCTCAGCTACATATGTGTCCATGAAAGAAAAAGCCTGTAATACCATAGGTGTTGAAACAAGAACATATAAAAAAGACGTTGAATGCTCAACAAGAGAAGTATTGGAGTTAATAGATCTGTTGAATAATGATGAGCAAGTAGATGGTATTCTTTTACAACATCCTGTGCCAAACCACGTAGATGAATTAATGTGTTTTAATGCAATCAACATTGAAAAAGATGTTGATGGAGTAACCACATTAGGCTTTGGTAATTTATCAATGGGAATTGATTCATTTGGATCTTGCACTCCTCTTGGGATAATGAGGCTTTTAAATCACTATGGAATTACAATTGAAGGCAAAACTGCTTTGGTGATTGGAAGAAGTCAAATATTAGGCAAACCTATGGCAGCTATGCTATTAAATGCAAATGCAACTGTCACTGTAGCTCATTCAAAAACAAAAAACTTAAATGAGCTGTTAGCTCAATCAGATATAGTTGTGGCTGCTGTTGGCAAACCACAATTTATTGATTCTAGTAAATTAAAACTTGGTTCAGTGTTAATTGATGCAGGTTATCATCCTGATGAAAATTGTGGTGACGTAGACCTAAGCAATGTTGAACAAGTTGTTTCAGCTTACACACCAGTGCCTGGAGGAGTTGGTCCTATGACAATCAATACATTAATATACAATACAATTCATTCGATGGAGAAAAGAGTAAATGTCAAATAAACCTATACCCTGTTTAGTTGGTTTTGGAGGTATGACTCCAGCAGGCCGAGCATCACACAATCTTTCATATACAAGAATGATATATGAGCTTGAAAGTGATACTAATAAATTAGATTACCTAAAATCTGTTTTGCTTTTATGCGACGAAGTTCCTGAAGCTGAAAAGCAAAAATTGGAAGAATTCTGCCTTTCAAAAGAAAGTGAAGTTTTAAGCAANACTCTAATGAGAAAGCTTGATTATGATTTCTTCAGAGAGNCTTTTTGGACTTATGATTATGATTTTGAGGCCAATGCATGCGCTCAATTGCCTTTCAGACTCGATCCAGNAAAAAGCTATCCTTCAAGACAGCATCCAAAAGCTCTGGGTATGTCCATAATGGGCATAGCTGATGCAATGTCAGATACAGGTCTTGATGTGAGAAATGTAATAGACAATTATGGCAGAGATAAAGTTGGCTGTTTCGCAGGTTGTGCCGTCATGAATATGGATAGATACTCTGGTGATGGGCTTTTTGCATCTCATCCACTTGGACAAAGAGCTACCTCAAAACAAATTTCTTTCACGCTTCCAGAGATGCCAGCAGATTTCATAAATGCTTATGTAACTGGTAGCTTGGGTATTACTGGACATTTTATAGGAGCTTGTGCAACTTCTTTATACAACCTCAATGCAGNAGTTGAACTAATTAAGAGCGGAAAAAGTGAACTTGTAATTGTTGGAGCATCAGAAGCAATATTAGGACCACCCGCTTATATTGGATTTTGTGCAATGGGTGCAATGGCAACAGATGAAAGAATGAAAAACCTACAAAACCTTTTGGGCGAAGGCGAGGATCTAATTTATGAAAAATACTGTCGTCCCTTTGGAGACAATATGGGTATGGTATGTGGTGAGTCAGCAGGNTTTGCAATATTAATGAGTGATAGATTGGCTTTAGAAGTTGGAGCAAATATCAGAGGAAGTTTTTTAAATGTGAATATTAATGCCGACGGCAATAAAAAATCAATTTCAGGACCTGGTGCTGGAAATTATTTTTCAGTAGGCAAGACNTTCAAAGATATCGAAAAGGTGTTTGGAGATAAAATAGTAAAAGATAATACAGCTTTTCTTGCCCACGGAACTGGAACACCTCTTAACAGAATTACTGAATCACATATTATATCTACATTCGCAAAAGAATATGATGTAGATGCACTACCTGTATCATCTGTTAAATCTAAATTAGGACATACTATGGGAGCTGCAGGAATGGATCAAATTTGGTCTGGTCTTGGTGCCTTAGAAACNCAAAAATTGACTGGTATATGCACTATTCCGAAGCTAGCTGANGATGTTTCNAGAGAAAATCTTGATTATTTCTTACAAGATAGAGCTTTTGACAATAAAAAAGACGTAATTTTCATGAATTCGAAGGGATTTGGTGGTAATAATGCATCTTCTGCTTTAATTTCTGCTGATTTAACAACTGAACTGCTGAAGAAAAAACATTCACAGAAAGATATAAATAAATGGCTTGCAAAGAAAGATGAGACGCTTGAAATAAGAAAATCTAATAGGTCTATGGCAGTAAATAATGAGATTNAACCAATCTATGAGTTTGATAAAGATGTTCTAGATATAACTGATTTAAAAATTTCAAAGGACAATATTAAAACTTCAACAGGGTTTGACTACAAGTTAAATTCTGACCTTGGTGACGAAGACTTTAATTAAATTTTAAAGGTTTCAACTTTATAAATTTAGTCTGCGATTAAAGTTTTCTTTGCTAATTCTAAGGAAATTGGACCTTCAAAACTTTGATTTACAAATGAGAGAATCTTCAAATCTAGGCCTCTTTCTTTTGCGTCTTTAAATACAATCTTCGATGCAAGATAACCTTCGACAGTATCTCCGACTTTTTCAATTGCATCAACAGGATTCAAGCCCATTGCTAAATAAGTACCAAATAAATAATTTCGTGAGTCTTTAGATAATGCTGTTGATACAAAGTCCCCTACCCCAGATAAGCCTAAAAAAGTTTCTNGATTTGCGCCCCTAGCTGAGCTGTATATACAGATTTCCTCAAGGCTTTTTGTTAGCAAGAATCCTATAGTATTCTCTCCGACTCCTTTCTCATGAAAGTATCCCGATGCGATGGCATATATATTTTTCATAGCTCCACCAAGCTCAACTCCATATCTATCATGACTGTAAAACGGAATNAAATAATCATTCCTCAAAACATTTCCTAACTCTATTGCGAATTTCTTATCTTCACCAGCAATAACAGTGCCTGTAAGCTCTTTGTTGCTTATTTCCTTTGAAAGATTTGGGCCACTCAATACCAGTAGATTNTCACTTGGAACTTTAAAGTCTCTGTGCAGAACTTCAGTCATAAGCAAGCCTGTTGATTCTTCAAAACCTTTTGTACAACTAACAATTTTTGTCTTTTTTACATCAAGATGAAGAGTTTCAAAAACACTTCTGAAGTCTTTACTTGGAATCGTGATTAAAATCGCATCAAGGCTCTCTAAATCTGAACTATTAGATGTGGCTTTAACAAAATTTGGTTCACTGAATACTTCACCAGATAAACTTTCGAATTTCTCATTAATACTTTCAACCTCATCCTCTCTTCTTGATAATATCAAAACATTATTTTTGTTTTCAGATGCAATTTGAGCTAAAACAACCCCGAATTTACCTGAACCTATAATTCCAATCTTCATTTTTTCTTACAAGTATACAGGGATAAATTTTTTCTTAAATCGATATTGGAGCTTGAAGTTAAAATACAATCAAGNTCTTTNTTNACNATCCTTTTNTTCTCATAAGTTAGGTAAATTATGTTGTCCGCGTCCGAGAATTTATTATTCCAAGTATCATAATGAGTCATTCTAAAGCTTGGATTTCTATCATATTTAAGATTTTTGGCATCTTTTAGATAGTATGAAGCTTGGGAGAGTAGTTTGTAATCATTTGAAGCAAAAACGGAATAATTTCTCTTTAGGTTTAGATCTTCAAATACTGCTTTCCACCCACGCATTGGGTGAAGAGGATCATTATCTGTGAAAACCTTTGAGAAGCCTAGATTTGAAAAAATAGAAATAGAAATGATAAGCACTAAACCTGGCATAAAAGAGAATTTTATTTCTTTCACGAAAGCAGCAATGATAGGAATCAAGACTATAAAAAGAGGCATAGACCAATTTACTTGAACTTTTCCAAAAAGTGCTTTCACAAAAAAGAATATAAAAATTAAAAGCATTGGTATGAGAATATGCTTGTTAAGTTCTAACCTAATATGATCAAAAAAATTTCTTCTCAGAACGAAAATTGATGTCGGTGCTATCAATAACATGGAAAAAATTACTACTTCAGGGTTAGCGGATGTTGCTGGTGCTGCAAGATGAGAGATTTCATGACTGATAGTTGGCCAGTTATTTAAATAATTCCAAATTAAAACAGGAGAGAAAATTAGCAGTGCAATTGCTATTGAGCTAAAAAACTTGGTAGAAAATAAATATTTTTTTAATGGAGTAAAGGCTGAATACACAACAATAGATAAAGGCAAAAGAATCATTGAAAGTTTAGTAAGTAGACCAAACCCTGTAGCCAGACCTATTAGGTAAAACCAGTTTTCATCCCTTGTTTTCAAAAATCTTATATATCCAAAAAGAAAAAGAGACCAGAAGAAAAATAAAAATATATCAGTTGTGCTAACCCCACCCAAGAAGAAAATTGCAGGAGATAAAGCTGCTAATACAATGCCATGAAGTCTTGAATCTTTATTAGAGGATAATTCCTCAGCAATAAATCCAAGCAATAGGATCGTAGCTATCAATGCCAATAAAGAAAAAAATTTCAGTCCTAAATAGTTTTGTCCAAAAATCTCATTTGAAAGATATATGCTCCAACTTACAAGAGGACCTTTTGTCAGATAACTTAATGATAAGTTTTGTGACCAAACCCAGTATTGTGCTTCTTCATAGTGATATTCGATACTATTGTAAACATCGTATAGAACCCTAAAGATAATAACTGAAACAAGGATTAACAGTGATATTGCGTTAGTTTTCGTCATTTGAATCCCATCTAACAAAGTATGATTTTTCTTTGCTTGATGCGAAATATGTACGGCTGAGTATCTCCCCTATCACCCCAAGACTTATTAATTGTATACCCACTACCACTAAAAGGGTCCCTGCAATTAGAAGAGGCCTGTCTCCAATGTCGAGCCCAAGAATAAATTTTACATACATCAAATAAAACAAGATAGCCGAGCCGATAAAGCTCAATAACAAACCCATCAAGCCAAAGAAATGGCCTGGCTTACTAAAAAACTTCATAAAGAAATAAACTGATATTAGATCAACAAAAACTCTAAAGGTCCGTGAAATACCATATTTTGATACCCCAGCTGTTCTTGCTGAATGATTCACTACAAGTTCGGAAATTTTTGATGGGGGTATCTTTGTTGCCATCCAAGCTGGAATGAATCGATGCATTTCACCATAAAGTCTAACTTCCTTTAGAACCTCTGATCTGTATGCTTTAAGACTGCACCCATAATCGTGTAGTTTCACGCCTGTTATGTTTGCAATTAGTCTATTTGCGATTAAAGAAGGTAATTTTCTCATAAGAAAATTATCTTTTCGGTCTTTTCTCCAGCCAACCACCAAATCAAGATCCTCATCTATTAACTTATTCAGGATTTTGGAGATGTCTTCAGGATCATTTTGCAAATCACTATCTAAAGTTACCAAATATTTTCCTGAAGCTGCATCAAAACCAGCCTGTATAGCAGTTGTTTGACCGTAGTTTTTAGAAAGCAGCAGGCATCTAATATTACTATTCTCAGAAGAAAAAGATTTTAATAATTCTGGTGAGCCATCTTCGCTCCCATCATCTACCAAAATTAACTCCCAACTCCATCTATTTGCACTCATAGCTTGTTTAACTGAAGCTATGAATGCTTCCAAGTTTTCTTTTTCATTAAAAACTGGTGCTATTACGCTAAGGTCTAAACTTTTATCCATCTTCTAGAGATCTTAAATGCTGTGAATGCTAAAAATATTCCTATTATGCTTCCTATTATAACTTGACTTAGAAGGTGCTTTACTAATAAAACTCTCGATAAAGCTACGAGAATTGAGGAAAAAAAGAATATAAAACTTATGATTTTATTTTTTAACATCAGGTGCACCAGAGTGGAGAAAGTGAAAAA
>NYSP01000022.1 GCA_002683115.1 Gammaproteobacteria bacterium | reverse complement strand
CTAAAAAAGCACCTGCCAAGAAAGCAACAACAACTAAAAAAGCACCTGCCAAAAAAGCAACTACTGCCAAAAAAGCCACTGCTAAAAAAGCAACAACAAAAGAGTAATAATGGTTACAGCTCAACTAGTTAAAGAATTAAGAGAAAGAACTGGCATATCCATGATGGACTGTAAGTCTGCCTTAGTCGAAACCGACGGTGATATTGATAAAGCAATAGAGGTTCTAAGAAAAAAGAGCGTATTAAAAGCTGAGAAAAAATCTGGAAGAGCTACAAATGAAGGGGCTATAGTTGTTGGTGAGTCAGGCGATACACATTTTATCGTTGAAGTTGATACAGAAACTGATTTCGCAGCTAAAGATAAAGATTTTCAAGAATTTTTACATGAATTAGTAAGTTTCTGTGAGACAAATAACCCAGAAAACTTAGAAACGCTTAACGAAGCATACAAAGAAAACCTGCTAGCAATTATCCAAAAGATTGGTGAGAACATTAAAATTTCATTTTACGAAAAATTGGAGCGTCAATCAGGTTTAGTATCTACTTATAAACACTCGGACAATAAATTAGCGGCTATTGTTCACCTAGATGGTGGATCAGATCAGATGGCTAGAGATATAGCTATGCAAGTTGCAGCAAATAACCCAATGGCTATTTATCCAAACGATATAGATGATGAAGTAATTGCGAAAGAAAAAGAAATAGCAGAAGCAACTCTAGTGAATGACAATAAACCTGAAGATATAAAAATAAAAATTATCGAGGGAAAACTTAATAAATTCAAAACAGAAAACTCACTTGTAGAGCAACCATTCATTAAAGATCCAGATCAAAAGATTAAAGATCTTTTAGGCGATGTAAAAATTCTTAGATTCATAAGAAAAAAGGTTGGAGAGTGAGCTCCCACCCCTTAAAAAAAATTCTTTTAAAATATAGTGGAGAAGCAGTTGCTGGAGCTGCTGGCCAAGGCATAGACCCAAAAATTTTACACTTTATGTCTCGTGAAATTAAAAGTGTCGTTGAAAAGAATGTTTCAGTAGGACTTGTAATAGGCGGTGGAAATTTATTTAGAGGTCAAGAGCTTAACCAAGATGGAATTGATAGAGTTGCTGGTGATCACATGGGAATGTTGGCAACGGTTATGAATGGGATCGCCTTAAGAGACTCATTAGAAAGGAATGGTATAAAAACACGAGTGATGTCTGCTATACCTATGCCAGGGATAGTAGAGCATTACGATAGAAGATTAGCTATTCATTTATTAGATGAGGGTTTTGTAGTTATTTTTACTGCAGGCACAGGGAACCCTTTTTTTACAACAGATACTGCTGCATGTTTGAGAGCGATAGAGATAAATGCAGATTTAATGCTTAAAGCAACAAAAGTTGATGGTGTATATTCAGAAGATCCAAAAAAGAATCCATCAGCAAACTTCTTTNCTANCCTTACTTTTGATGAAGCAATTCAAAAGAATCTCAAAGTTATGGATACTACAGCACTTACATTGGCTAGAGATAATGACATGAATATAAAAGTATTTAATTTCGAGTCAGAAGGTGCATTACTTGATATAGTAAAGGGTGAAGAGATAGGCACATTAATTTCAAATGGATAAATATCAGCAAATTTTAGATTCTTGTTCAGAANGAATGCAATCTTCACTNAANAGTTTTGCTGACAGTCTTAAAAAAATTAGGACAGGCAGAGCTAATCCTGCAATGCTTGACGGCATACAAGTTGATTATTATGGGACAATGACTCCTTTAAATCAGTGTTGTTCAATTACTGTTGAGGACTCAAAAACTTTGAGTTTGTCTCCTTGGGATAAAGGCCTTGTTCAAGAAATAGATAGAGCTATACAGAAATCAGATTTAGGTATCAATNCTACAGTGACTGGAGACGTGATTAGAATTATTATGCCACCCCTAACAGAAGAATCACGTGTTGACTTAACAAAAAAAGCAAAAGCAGAAGCTGAAAATGGCAGAATTGCAGTTAGAAATATTAGAAGGGACGCATTAACAAGCATGAAGAATTTAGAAAAAGATGGAGAGCTTACTAAAGATGATATTTCTGACTCTGAAAAAGATATCCAAGATATAACTACAAATTTTATAAACCAAATTGATAGTTCTCTAGCAGCAAAAGAGAAGGATCTTTTAACAATCTAATGTCTANCCCAAGCACAGTTGCCATCATTATGGATGGAAACAGAAGATGGGCAAAAAAAAATAACCTTCCTTCAGCATCTGGCCATAGAAAAGGTATCGAAACACTTATCGAAATAGTCAAAACTGCTAAGTCTGAAAAAGTAAGAAAACTTATTGTCTATGCTTTCTCAACNGAGAATTGGAACCGTGAAAGCTTTGAAGTTAATGCGCTAATGAACCTAATTAATTTNGGTGTTGATGTGAAACTAGATGAAATAAAAGCGAATGGTATTAAATTGAGCTTTATTGGTGATATTGATAGCATGCCCGAACATGCAAAAGAAGGAATCAGTAAATGCATCAATGAAACAAAAAATCTTAATGACTTTGAACTTATTGTCGCTCTTAACTATGGGGCAATTTGGGATATTGTAAATGCTGTNAAAGANGCAAAAATAAAAAATGAAGACCTCAATGAAGATAACTTTCTAGAATTTACACAATTAGGNACTGAAGAAATAGACATCTTTATTCGAACTGGTGGAGATATGCGTTTGAGTAACTTTCTTCTGGCAAATATTGGTTATTCAGAGCTTTTTTTTACTGAAAAGCTTTGGCCAGAATTTGAATCAAAAGATTTNCTTGAAATAATCCAAGAATTCAGGAAAAGGCAAAGGAGATTTGGACAATGAAATCACTTTCTATATTTGGTTTTACAGGCTCCATCGGAACACAAGCTTTAAATCTTGTTGNNGAATTTCCTGATCAATTTGAAGTTGATATTTTTGTTTGTAAGTCTAATTCCGAAAAAGCTTTGGAGTTAATAAAGAAGCATATGCCTAAAAATGTTTTTGTGGCTGATNAGAGTATACGAGAAGCTTTAATTAATCAGTGTNCTGACCAGATTAATTTTTTCGAAAATATCTCAAGTTTGAGAAAATATATGGCAGAGAATAAAAGCGATATATATTTATCAGCTATAAGTTCTTATGACTGTCTTGACTTAACTTTAGATGCAGCCGCNTCTGGTAAAAAATTGCTTCTAGCAAACAAAGAAGCACTTGTAGTTTTTGGTAAGAAAATTATTGAAGAATGTCAGAAAAATAATACAGACTTAATACCAATAGATTCTGAGCATTTTTCATTATTTAGNTCCTTAAAACATATTGATAAAAACGATATTTCTAAAATTTTTATTACAGCATCTGGAGGCCCATTTGTAGGAATGGATATAAATGAAATAAATAATAAAACTCCANAAGAAGCTCTTAATCATCCAAACTGGAGCATGGGAGCAAAGATTTCGATTGATTCAGCAACACTTGTTAATAAATGCTTTGAACTGATTGAAGCAAAATATTTATTTGATTTAGATCCTGATCGATTGGATATAGTTATTCAAAGACAAAGNATNATTCATAGTATGGTTGAGCTNAATGACGGTTCCGTTGAAGCACAACTTTCAAAACCAAGCATGTTAATCCCTTTAGCTTATGGTTTATTGGGCAAGCATTCAAAACAAGTTAGAGATAAATTTTCCCTTAACATGTTTGATAGGAATTATGACTTAACCATTGAAGAATTCCCTNCAGATANANAAAAAATATTGGAGATTGCCCGAGATGTAATGTCTCATGACGATAACAGAGGCCTTATTTTTGCAACACTCAATGAGTATGCNGTAAATCAATTTTTGAGTGAGAAGATTAAATTTGGAGATATCTTAAAATTAATTATNAACAATTATTATGAGATACAGAAACGAGATTTATCCTCGATTGAAGAGTTAAATCATAATAGAAATGAGATAATTGAATTTATAAGAAGTAGATAGAATGTATACCCTAATTGGAGCAATTTCTTTATTCCTAATCCTAGTAACATTTCATGAATATGGACACTATTCTGTAGCTCGATATTTCAAAGTTAAAATCATNAAGTTCAGCGTTGGATTTGGCCCAGATTTAATAAAATGGAAAAATGAAGATGGAATAAGATTCTCTATTTCTGCTATTCCNTTTGGTGGATATGTAGCATTCCATGATCCTGCNGATACAACAAACTANAATAAGCTTTCAGATCNAGATAAAANGTATGTNTTAGCAAATAGACCAGCACTTGAAAGGTCANTAGTTGTGCTGGCAGGGCCAATTTATAACTTCATTTTGGCTTTTTTTGTGTTTTCTTTAGTTGGTTTATTCATACCAAAGCANTCGGATATGGTTTCAGCACAAATTAAAGACTTNAGCANNGAAAGCTTNTATCNAGTGGAAGCAATTAATGATACAAAAGTAACAAATGTTCAAAGTCTACAAATAAATCTTCTTGATTTAACTGGTTACTCCGGAGATATTGATTTTGAGCTCTATGATTATGCAAACCAGAAAAGTATTAATTACATAAGGTCTGTAGAAGATTTAAAGTTCTCAGAAGGCCAAGCACCANCTGAATATTTTGACATAGTTCCCTTTGCTGATTTTNAGCCACGTATAGGNCTAGTTGCAGATAATAGTCCGGCTGAACTTATTGGACTTAAATCAGGAGATATTATTTCATCAATAAACAATCANCCTGTAATTTCTATGTATCAGGCAACAAGTCTTCTNAATGTTTTTGGAGAGCAAATTTCNTTAGAAGTNNANAGAGANGATAAAAAACTTTTTTTTACTTTGCCTTCAAAGACAGAGAATGAATCTTTTGGTTTAAGTTTAGCTCCTGANTCAAACGATCTTGCAACGTCTCTTGGCTTTGGATATGATCAAACTCGATTTTGGATAGTGAATACATTTAAATTTTTGTATAAAACTTTAAATGGAACTATGGGTTTCGAAAACCTCAGTGGACCTGTTGGAATAGCGAAAGTTGCAGGTGATTCNTTGCTATCAGGAGCAATTCCCTTTCTTTTATTGCTTGGGATATTGAGTATTAGTCTTGGAGCGTTTAATCTCTTACCATTACCAATGTTGGATGGGGGTCAATTTTTGATTATTTTAGTCGAAAAAGTGAAAGGATCACCATTAAGTTTGAAACTAAAAGCGACATTAATGAATCTAAGTTTCTTATTAGTGTTAACTTTGTTTGTATTTGTAATGGTGAATGATATAGCGAGAATAATTTGAAAAAACTTTTAGCGACATTTTTTTTAATCTTTAGCATGACAGCATCATCTGAGATGTTAGTCGAAGATATTAGAATCGAGGGCCTGCAAAGAGTTTCCCTAGGGAGTGTATTAGATACAGTTCCAATAACCATAGGAGACAGAGTTGATAAAAGGGATTATCAAAGAGTTATTAGAACTCTTTTTTCAACTGGTCAATTTGATGATATTCAATTAAGAGCTGAGGGNAATATTTTATTTATTAAAGTTCAAGAGAGNCCAACAATATCAAACATTTATATAGACGGAAATTCAGCAATTAAAACAGAAGACCTGCTTGCTGCTTTGGGCAGTGAGGGTGTTTCAGAGGGATCTGTTCTTAAGAGAGCGACATTAGATCTAATTACAAGAGGATTGCAAGCACAATACTCTCAACAAGGCAGGTATGGAGCAACAGTTGATGTTAAACAAAAAGATAGACCCAGAAACAGAGTTGAAGTAGACATAGACGTTGACGAAGGAACATCTACGGCTATTTCAGCAATTGAGATCATCGGTAATGATGCATTTACTGATACCGAGGTTAAGCGTGTTTTTGAATTATCAGAAGGGTCAATAATTTCTTTCTTTACAAATGATAATAGATATACAAAAGAGAAACTAAGAACGGATTTAGAAAACTTAGAATCATTTTACAAAGATAGAGGCTATCTCCAATTTGCAGTTTCATCTTCCCAAGTTTCAATTAGCGACGATTTACAGGAACTTTTTATTACTCTTATTCTTGAAGAAGGAAAAAGATATAAGCTAAATGACATTAAAATATCTGGAGAATTACCACTAGATCGAGAATTTTTAGAAAGTTTTATAAACATTCCAGAAGATGCTTATTATTCAGAATCACTCATTACAAGTTATGAGGAATTTTATGCNAACGCGCTGGGAAATGATGGTTATACCTTTGCTGAAGTAGAAGGAGTTCCAACTATTAATGAAGACGATAATTCGGCTGATATAACTTTTGTATTCAATCCTGGCAGAAAAAACTATACAAGAAGAATTATTTTCAATGGAAATTACTTTACAACTGATGAAGTTCTCAGAAGAGAAATGAGGCAGTTTGAGGGTGCTCCAGCGTCAAATCAATTAATTGAACAATCTAAACTACTTCTAGAAAGAACTGGTTTTTTTAAGACAGTCAATGTTGAAACAATTCCAGTTGCGGGAGAGGAAGATCTCGTTGATGTTATTTTTGATGTTGAAGAACAACAATATGGAAACGTGATAGCTGGTTTTGGTTATTCTCAATTTGGTTTTTCATTTAACTTTAATGTTCAACAACAAAATTTCTTGGGTAGTGGAAATACAGTGGGTATTGGAACAAATGTNAGTGACTATTCAACGAATATCTTTGTNCAATATGAAAATCCTTATTACACAGTAGATGGAGCAAGCAGAGGTTTCACTGTTAACTTTAGAGAATTTGATTACTCAGCATTTGGTGTGACAGACTATAACACTGCAAGTTATGGGGCTTCTATAAGTTATGGTTTCCCTATATCTGAAATTCAAAGAATTGGATTTAATATAGCCGCTGATCATACCGAGCTTTCTTCAGGTTCTTTAGCTTCACGTGAAATTGTGGACTTCCTCGAATCTGAAGGTGATGTGTTTGATACCCTTAAACTTCAGGCTTACTTCACAAGGGCAACACTTAACAGAGGTATCTTTCCTACAGANGGTTCGTTAAATCAGATNTCAGTTCAAACAACTNTTCCTGGTTCAACTCTGAACTATTTTAGAATCGATTATAGAAATGAGTTTTATAAACCAATTACAGGAGATTTCGTATTTAAGGCTGCTTCGAGAATAGGTTATGTTGATGCTTTTGGTGATAGTGAAGTGCCNCCATATTTTGAGAATTTCTACGCTGGAGGACCTTACTCCATTAAGGGTTATGAATCCAACAGTCTTGGCCCCAGAATTACTCCTGTGCCATGTTACGGTTATGTTTCAGCAGAGGACTACTGCCCACCCCTTATAGATAATAATTTTGATGGTGAGCCAGATTCACCTTATTACAATCAATTTGCAACATATGGTATTAACCGTCCAATTGGAGGTAACGTATTGTTGGAAACTAGTCTTAATTTAATTTTCAAAGTTCCGTTTATCGAGGATCAGAGCCAGTTCAGAACAGCATTTTTCATAGACTTAGGTAACGCTTTCTCAACNTTCTGTTATAACTATCAAGTTCAGTGTTTTACACCTAGTTTTGAGGAACTAAGAGGTTCATATGGTTTAGGAGGGTCAGCAATTACACCATTTGGCCCTATAAGTGTTTACTTTGCTGTTCCATTTAATAATGATCCTCTTGACCGAACAAAGAGATTTGAATTTACTGTAGGNAATAAGTTCTAAAAACAGTCGATTCTTTATAAAAAGTCATATAAAATAGCGAAACNTAAGGATTAATTATGAACAAACTAAAAGTTTTATTTCTTTCATTATTGCTAGTAGCNTTTGCTGCNCCAATTAATGCTAAGACTGTTGTACTTAACGCTGAAGTTGCAATGCTGAGCACACAGTTTGCTCAAGAAACTTTCAAGAAGCTTGATGAAGATACTGACTTCATTGCTGATAGAGAGAGACTTGAATTATTACAAGCTGAAGCACAAGCATTAGTTGATAAGTTTCAGAAAGACCAAGAAATTCTTTCTGATGAAGAAAAAGTNGATATGCAGAAAAAATTGCAAGATAAGCAAACTGAGCTTCAGTTTTTATCTAATAAACTTCAAACTAAAGCACAAGAAACTCAGCAAGAAGTAGTAAATGCTCTTACTCCAACTTTTCAGAAAGTATTAGGCGAGCTAATAACACAGAAAGAATATGACATGATAGTTGCTCCAGGAGCTCTGCTTTATGCAGATCCTGATTTAGACATTACTGAAGAGGTTATAGCATACTTAGATAATGCTTTGACCGAAAAGTCTGAATAGTAGTAATCTATCTACATGAAATCATTTACTCTAGAGAAGTTAGCAGAATTACTAGGCGGAACTCCTCTAGGGTCATTTGATCTCGAAATCCAATTTTTACAAGATTCCAAAACCTGTTCTCAGGATTCGATNTGTTATGTAAAAGATCAAAAATTCATNGAGCATTTGAATCCAAATGCTGGTGCAGTGATCACAACTGAAGAAATTTCACAAAAGATTTCGAACATTAAAAATTTTGTNATTGTGCAAGATCCATACCTTTCNTACGCAGTCTGCTCAGGCCTCTTCTTAAAAACCTATAAAGACCAAAATNAAAACATCGAAACAATATTTGGTGAAAATGTTGTTATAGGTGAAAACACTGTCATTAATCCTAATTGTAAGATTGGCGATAATGTAGTTATACATGATAACGTGTCAATTTATTCTTGTACTGAGATTGGTGACAATACAATTATTCATTCGGGCTCAGTTATTGGCTCAGATGGATTTGGTTATGCTCCACAAAATAANAGTTGGGTCAAAATTGAACATCTCGGCGGNGTNAAGATTGGAAATAATGTTGAGATTGGTGCTAAAACAGCGGTTGATAGGGGTGCNTTAGGAAATACAATTATTGAAGATGGNGTGAAGCTTGATAATCATGTNCATGTTGCGCACAACTGCCATATTGGCGAGAATACTGCCATAGCTGGTCAATCAGGAATGGCTGGCAGTGTTANAATAGGAAAAAACTGCCAGATTGCTGGCCAAGTAGGAATCGTAGGCCACATTGAAATAGCCGATAATGTTGTTGTTTATGCTAAAACACTTGTAACAAAATCATTGAAAGAGCCTGGAATATACAGTGGTGTAATGCCAATACAAAAGCATTCAGATTCCCTAAAATTTATTGCGAAAATAAAAAAATAATGAGTATCTTAGACGTAAAGACGTTAATTCCACACAGAGACCCATTCTTGTTTATTGATAAGGTTATCGAGATCAGTAATGAATCAATTGTAGCTGAACGTTTTGTTTCACCAGATGAACCTTTTTTCAAAGGACATTTNCCAAGTTTTCCAATTATGCCAGGCGTTATAGTATTAGAAGCTATGGCGCAAAGTTGTGGACTGTTAGGAGCACATATAATGAATCAAGCTGCAAGTGAAAAGTCTGTATATTTATTGGCAGGTATTGAAAAAGTAAGATTTAGAAAAAAAGTTCTTCCAGGTGAGACACTGATTTTTAAAACAGAAGTTATCAGCTCTAAAAGAGGTATTTGGAAATTTAGATCCGAAGCTTTTTCAGANGAGGAGCGAGTATGTTCAGCAGAAATACTTTGCGCAGATAGAAGTTTAAATGAGTAATATACACGAAACAGCAATAATTGATCCTTCAGCTAAAATTCATAGTAGTGTAAAGATTGGGCCATACTCGATAGTTGGTTCTGATGTAAATTTAGGACCTGATTGTGAACTTGATGCACATGTCGTAGTGAAAGGGCCNTCAAATTTTGGTTCTGGAAATAAGTTCTTTTCATTTTGTGTGGTTGGTGAAGCTACACCTGATCTTAAATACAAAGGTGAAAAATCTAGTCTAGAAGTTGGAAAAAATAATATTTTTAGAGAATTCTGTAAAGTTCACAGGGGAACAGATGTTGATTTAGGCTACACAAAAATTGGGGACAATAATTTAGTCATGCCAGGAGTAATGATTGCTCATGATTGTGTGATCGGTGACGATAATATCTTGGTAGACAACTCTGCTTTAGCTGGACATGTGAAACTAGGTGATCATGTTACTTTGGGCGGTTATACATTAATTCACCAATTTTGTCAGTTGGGGTCATATTCATTCACTGGACTTGGAGCACATGTAACAATGGATGTGCCTGCTTTCACTAGAGTTGCCGGAAGTCCAATCAAACAGGCTGGTCTTAACAGTATTGGTTTAGAAAGAAAAAATTTCTNGGCAGATGATATTTCCAATCTCAAAAAAGCTTACAAAATATTTTTTAGACAAGGTCTTAAGGTTGAAGAAGCATTAGATATGATTTCAAAGGAATGTAAAAGCAANGATAGCCTGAAAATTTTTGTAGATTCAATTAAAAATTCTACTAGAGGAGTAATAAGATAATTGAAAATCGGTATTGTATCTGCCGAACCATCTGGTGATCTTTTAGGCTCTAATATCTTGAGAGCTTTAAGNAATAAATTTGATAATTTAGAAGTAATTGGAATAGGTGGCGGGCCTTTAAAAGAATTTGGTCTATCCGAGGATAGATCAATTTTGGAGATTATGGGTTTAGTTGAACCTTTATTGAATTTTCATAAGATTACATCATTTCGCAAAAAAATTATCACACAATTTCTAGATTCAAATATTGATATTTTTATTGGTATTGATGCTCCAGATTTTAATTTTGAAATTCATAAAAAATTAAAAGCTAAAGGAATTAAGACTATTCATGTTGTTTGTCCCTCAGTCTGGGCTTGGCGTCCTGGCAGAGTAAAACACTTTAAACATGTAGACTATATGCTTTGTTTGTTTCCATTTGAAATGCAATATTGCGTAAATGTCGAAAAAAAATCTCTATGTATAGGTCATCCATTAGCAGAAGATCTGAGTNTGAATGAAGTAGTTNGAGAAAATCAGATATGCATNATGNCAGGCAGCAGAAGATCTGAAATCAAATATAATCTGCCAGCAATGATCCAAGGATTTAAAAAATTTAATCAGGATAAAAATTACAAAGCTGTTATTCCAGTTTATAAAAGTGAAGACAAATCATTAATTGATTCGTATTTAGTTGACGATAATATAATTTGTGAAAAAGTTTCAGCACTCGAAATTTTACAGAAATCTAAAGCAGCCATTATTTGCTCTGGAACAGCAACTCTCGAAGCATTAATTGCTGAAACACCAGCAACAGTAGTTTATAAAATGAATTGGTTAAATCATTTTATTCTAAAGCAATTTGTTTCGACTGAATTTGCAAGTCTCCCAAACATTATTGCCGATGAAGAAGTTTTCTCTGAATTAATACAATCAGAAGTGACTGAGGAGAATATTGCTGAAGATTTAGAAAGCATAATCAATGATTTGTCTTTCAAAGTTGAAATAACTAGGAAAGTAAAAGAAAAATTGATTAAACCAAATTTCAATACTTTTGCTGAAGAACTTTATGAAGATAGCAGGAGTTGATGAGGTTGGGCTTGGATGTTTAGCAGGTCCAGTAGTCTCAGCAGCCGTAATAATCGGAGATAAAGGCTCTGAAATTATTTTCAAAGATTCAAAGAAAACCTCTGAGAAAAATAGATATATTCAAGCTAAACACATTAGGCAAAACTTTTATGTAGGTATTGGTATTGCAACTTCTGAAGAAATAGATTGCCTTAATGTTTTAAGAGCTTCACACCTTTCAATGGAACGCGCAATTATGAATCTTCCAATAATTCCAGATTCTATTTTGATAGATGGAAAATATATTCCAAAGAAAATGGTTAATGCTGAAGCTGTAATAAAAGGAGACACGAAGCATCAAGAAATTGCAGCTGCTTCGATAGTAGCAAAAGTGTTTAGAGATAGGTTGATGGTTGCCTATTCAGTCAACTTCTCAAATTATTCTTTAGAGAAAAACAAAGGATATCCTACAAAAGATCATAAAGAGGCTATAAATCAATTTGGACTATCAAACATTCACAGAAAAAGTTTTAAAATTTAATGATGTCTAATTTTATTCATTTGCAAACAAAATCACATTACAGCATTTCATGTGGCTTGCCAAAAACACAAGAGATCATTGATAAAGCAGTTGAACTAGGCATGCCTGCTGTTGCATTAACAGATAAGAATACATTTTTTGGGTTGGTTAAATTTTATAAATATGCAATTTCGAAAGGCATTAAACCAATTTGTGGCGTGGATTTTGATGTAAAAAATCAAAGTGGTTTTTCGAATATATTGCTATTAGCAAAAAATAAAGCAGGGCTTGAGGCTTTATTTAAATTGAGTACAGATGCTTTTGTGAATGCTGGAAATGAGCAAAGAAGTATTAGAGTTGAAGAGGTATTAGCTAATTCGAATAATCTTGTATGCATCTTGCCAGCAAATTCAAATAATTTAAGAAATCTTGCACTCAAGAAAGACTTACTGAGATTAGAAGAAGAAATTATGCAATTTCATAAGGCATTTAGAGAAAATTTATTTATCGGAGCTACAACTTTTTCAGATCAAGGATATGACAATGCGACCGCACTAATTTGTGAAATAGCTGAAAAATTAAAAATCCCAGTCCTTGCGTTGAATGATGTACTATTTCTGCAAAAGGATGACCACCTTGCACATCAAGCAAAAGTAGCAATTAATAATGCAACTTTACTTAAAGATGAAATTGACAATCCAACTATCTCCACAGAGCAATATTTCAAATCTACGAATGAAATGGCTGAAAATCATAGTGCTGAATCAATGGCAAATACTTTTGAAGTAGCAAAACTATGCAATGTATTCTTAGAAGAGGAGCAATATTATTTACCTTCTTACGAAATTGAAGAAAATAAGTCACTTGCTCAACATCTTGAAGAAATTGCTCAAAACAAATTGGATGAATATCTAAATGAAAATCCTAAAATCGATAAAATTCTTTATCAAGAACGTCTGGATAAAGAACTTAAAATAATCATTGATAAAGGCTATCCAGGGTATTTCCTAATTGTGATGGATTTTGTGAAATGGGCAAAAGATCAAGAGATTCCAGTTGGTCCAGGCAGAGGCTCAGGCGCAGGTTCTTTAGTTGCATTTGTGCTTTCTATAACTTCCCTTGATCCTATTGAACATGGCTTACTTTTTGAAAGATTCTTAAATCCGGAACGTATGTCTTTGCCTGATTTTGATATTGATTTTTGTATCGAAGGCAGAGATAAAGTTATTGAATATGTTCAAAACAAATATGGTGTTGAATCTGTTGCACAGATTGGAACGCTTGGAACGATGGCAGCTCGCGGTGTAACAAGAGATGT
>NYSP01000021.1 GCA_002683115.1 Gammaproteobacteria bacterium | reverse complement strand
CCTGAGAATGCCATTGTTTTTGTTGATGAATCACATGTTTCTGTACCTCAGATTGGAGGCATGTTTAAAGGTGATAGGTCAAGGAAAGAAACATTAGTGGAATATGGTTTCCGCCTTCCAAGTGCATTAGATAATAGACCATTGAGATTTGAAGAATGGGATAAGCTTGCACCACAAAGAGTTTTTGTCTCAGCTACACCTGGAAAATGGGAAAAAGACTACAGCGATGAACAGGTTGAATTATTGGTAAGACCGACTGGCTTGGTTGACCCGGAGGTTGAAATGAAGCCTGCTAAATACCAGGTTGAAGATGTTGTTGAAGAAGCAAATGAAACAACAAAGAAAGGTTTCCGAACTTTAATAACAACACTTACAAAAAAAATGGCTGAAGATCTTACTGAATTTATGCATGAAAAAGGGTTGAAAGTTCGATATATGCATTCGGATATTGATTCTGTTGAAAGGGTTGAGATATTGAGAGACCTACGATTAGGTGTATTTGATATTTTAGTTGGTATCAATTTGCTTAGAGAAGGTTTAGATTTACCAGAAGTTGGGCTTGTAGCCATTCTTGATGCAGATAAGGAAGGTTTTTTGAGGTCAGAAGGTTCATTAATACAAACTATCGGAAGAGCAGCTAGGAATCTTGAAGGAAAAGCGATTCTGTATACAGATAAAGTTACTGGATCAATTGAAAGGGCTCTTGGGGAAACAGATAGAAGGAGAGAAATACAAAAAGAATTCAACAAAAAAAATAATATTATTCCAAAAACTGCTACTTCAAAAATTAAAGATGTTATGGAAGGGGCAAGATCTTTGAAAAAAGAAAAAAATGACTCTAATACTGAGACAGATCTATATGATGTTTCAAAAGTTAATTACCATAATATTGGGAAAGAAATAAAAAAATTAGAAAAACTAATGAAATCCTCAGCAAAAGATTTAGATTTTGAGCAGGCAGCAAAATATAGAGATCTTATAAAAGAACTAAAAGATAAAGTTCTAATCAATAAAGCATAATGACAAAAGAAATATTATTCCTTCAAGGTCATAATATTTTCGGTAAATCAGAGTTNCGAAAAATTTTTGGTGATGAAGATATTTTTTTGCAAAATAACTTCTTTTATATCCTTGAACTNGAGAATAGCTTTCAAAGAGAGCAACTACCTGTAATAGAAAAATTATTATCTGCTACAAANAAATCTTATGATCCAAATTTTGTCATCACTCCTCGAGTTGGTACTCAAAGCTCATGGTCGTCAAAAGCNTTAGATATTTTTAAAAATATTGGTATTGAGGGTATTNTNCAAATGGAGAGAATCAGAGCTTTTTCAGGCGAAGGCATTACGGCGCAGGTTTTAGATAATGATTTTGATCGTATGACAGAATCGTATTTCGACAACCTCAATGAAACAAAAATAATTTTTCAGAAACAAGAAAGGAAGAAAAGCCAGAAATTTGCCATTCATAAAAATAGAGATCTTCTTTTAAATTTAAATGATTCACTTGGCCTTGCTTTGAATGCAGTTGAAATTGAATACTTAAACAAATTATTTGCTCGTCTTAACAGAGATATAACAGATTCAGAACTAATGATGTTCGCTCAGATTAATTCTGAGCACTGTCGTCATAAAATTTTTAGATCGAAGTGGAAAACTGATATTCCTTTNAGTCATGACTCTCTTTTTGATGCAATTAAATCCACAACGAAAGATGACATGCAGCATGTNATGTCTGCATATCACGATAATTCTGCTGTTATTAAAAGTCACGGAAAGAATTTTCTTGAGATTGATGGCGATAACAAATTTAAAAACTATCAGGGAAAGATTGATACAACTATAAAAGTTGAAACNCATAANCATCCAACAGGTATTTCACCTTTTGAAGGAGCAGCAACAGGCTCTGGCGGAGAAATTAGAGANTGCAGTGCAACNGGAAGAGTAGCTCGACCAAAAGCGGGCTTCATGGGTCTTTGTTTGTCTCATTTGCGTATNGGAGAAGAATTAGAAAAATGGGAAACAGCAGAGTCAAAACCAGATTTCCTATCTTCACCAAAAGAAATTATCACCGAAGCTCCAGTTGGTTCTGCTTCTTATAATAATGAGTTTGGACGTCCAGCTATTTATGGTTATTTCAGGACCCTTGAATACAAAGAGTATGGTTTTCATAAACCAATCATGCTGGCAGGAGGAATTGGCTCAATCAAAGAACTGCATATAGAAAANGGGCAGCCAAAAGCAGGTGATGCAGTAATAGTGCTCGGTGGTCCAGCTATGCTTATTGGTTTAGGTGGAGGATCAGCAAGTTCAACAAAGAAAACAAATGAAAATTCTGAACTTGATTTTGCTTCAGTGCAAAGATCGAATCCAGAAATGCAAAGAAGAGCCCAGCAAGTACTTGATAAATTTAATGAGCGTTCNTCNAAAAATCCTATTACATTTATTCACGATGTTGGTGCAGGTGGAATCTCGAATGCAATTCCTGAATTAGCAAAAGACACTAACCTTGGTGTTGATATTCAGTTAGAAAAAATTTATTCCACTGATCAAACCATGAGTCCNATGGAACTTTGGTGNAATGAAAGTCAAGAGAGGTATGTATTTTCAATTCCTATGAAGAAAGTACCAGCTTTAGAATTTATTTGTAAACGTGAGCGATGTCCTTTTTCAATTGCAGGTACTTTAACTGATGAAAAAGTTATCAAAATAAAATTTCATGATGAAGAAATTGTAAACCTGAGCATAGATGATTTATTCGGTCATATACCTTTGCCAGAATTGATTGCTCAAGATTATGACAGAACCTCAATCAAAGAAGAGCTNCCTGAAAGCANACTTAAAGATAAAATNTATAATGTTTTATCTTACCCTGTTGTAGCTTCTAAGAAATTTCTTATCACCATCGGTGACAGAACAGTGAATGGGTTAGTTTACAGAGATCAATTAATCGGCAATAGACAAATACCAGTGAGTGATTATGCTGCAACGCTAGATAACTATGATTCTTATTCTGGACAAGTTTTTGGTATCGGTGAAAAACCCAACATTGCTTTAGAAAATCCTGAAGCATCAACTAGAATGGCACTNGCTGAATCTCTATTAAACATTTGTGGAGTTTTGCATGATTCAATGAATGAGGTCTGTTTCTCTGCAAATTGGATGAGTTCAACAAAAACTGCTGATGAAAGAGGTGACTTATTAAGAGGTGTGCAGTCTCTTACTAATATGGCAGATACTTTGAATGTTTCAATTCCTGTNGGGAAAGATTCTTTATCAATGAATGTCAGTTGGGAACATGAAGATGAAAAGCACTCAGTAACTTCCCCTATGACTTTAAATATCTCATCTTTTTCAAATGTTAAAGACTTAAGAAAATCNGTAACACCTNAGCTTTCTGAACAAGATTCAACTCTTCTACATTTATGGATCCATGATGACAAATATAGNCTTGGCGGNAGTGCTTTATATCAAAGCTACGGTCTATTTGGAGGAGAAACTCCAGATATTGATGATCCTAAAAAATTTAAAGCTCTATTTGAAATTTCTCAGGAATTGCTTTCAAAAGAGCAAATTCTAGCAATGCATGATATATCAGATGGTGGCTTAGTTGCAGCATTGTTTGAGATGGCAATGTGCAGCAATCAAGGACTTGATATCAACTTAGATTATCCAGATAAGAGTAAAATTTTGCCAAAACTATTTTCAGAAGAAGCTGGACTGGTTGTCGAAGTAAGTAANGAACANCTTGAATCAGTTAAAGAGCAACTTAATAAGAAAGAAATATCTTTTGATGAGATTGCCAGGAAGAATGACAAAAAAGAGATCAATATTTCTACATTCAATGAGTCTTTATTTTCTGAAAAAGTTTCAGATGTATTTGAGCAATGGAATAAAGTTAGCTTTCNAGTTCAAGAAAATAGAGATGCAGTTTTTGTAGCAGACNCAGAACTAAGTGCATACAAAAATTTTGACGAATTCTTAACTCCCAAAATTGATTTTGAGATACCTAAGGTCAGTAATAAGATTTTTTCAACTAANCCTAAAATAGCTTTGTTAAGGGAGCAAGGCATAAATGGCCATTACGACATGGCAGCTGCATTAATGGCAGCTGGATTTGAGGTTTGCGATCTACATATGAGTGAATTAGGCAAACAGATTAAAAGTTTAGATGAATTTGCAGGGCTTGTTGTACCAGGTGGATTTTCCTATGGTGATGTTCTTGGTGCTGGTTCAGGCATGTCTAATACAGTGCTTTTTAATAAAAACATAAAAAATATATTTGAAAATTTTCTGAGAAACGAAAAGAAATTTGCTTTGGGAATTTGTAATGGTTGTCAATTTATATCTGGATTAGATAGCATCATACCAGGCGGAGAAAATTGGCCATCTTTTGAAAGAAATGATTCAAAACAATATGAATGTAGACTTATACAACTCAAAATTGAAGAAAGCCCATCTATATACTTTAGTGGTATGGAAGGAAGTGTAATACCAGTAATGGTTTCACATGGCGAGGGAAGGGCAAATTTCAATTCCGAATCAAATATAGTTGCAAGGTATGTTGATCCAAGCCACAAAATCTCAAATGAATATCCTTTCAATCCAAATGGCTCAAAACATGGAGTAGCTGGTGTTTGTAATGCAGACGGACGGATAATGATAATGATGCCGCATCCAGAGAGAACTTTTTTAACTAGACAATTTTCTTGGGCGCCATCGAATTGGCCTGAAGAATCACCATGGTTTAAGATGTTTGATAACGCATATCTGTTCACGAAGAAGCATTAAGCTTTTGGCTTTAAGACTTCGTTAAATACTTCATTATCCCCATGCTCAAGAAATAATTTTATGGTTTTAATTACTGTTGGAAAAGCGAGCTCACTCCAGGGAATATCATCATATTTAAACAATTTAACTTCGCTACTTTCAGGAGTTGGGCCAAAATCATAATTTGCTACCTTTCCAGTAAAGAATGTGTATATCTGATTAATGTGTGGAACACTGAGAATAGTAAATAGTTTTACATCATCAACGTATAGCTTTGCTTCCTCAAATGTTTCTCTAAGAGCACCTTCTTCTATAGATTCACCGTTTTCAAGAAAGCCAGCTGGTAATGTCCAGTAGCCACTTCTTGGCTCGATTGACCTTTTACAAAGAATAAGTTCATCGTCATTAGTGTAAGCAAGAACTCCAGTAACAATATTGGGATTTGTATAGAAAATTTCATTACATTTATTGCAAACATCTCTTTCTAAGTTATCTCCTTCAGGTATTTTTCTTACTATTTCAGCTGATGAGCAAATTGGACAAAAATTCATAAAAATTTAAAGTCTCAATTATAATAGACATATGATTTATAGCCTAGGAGATAAGAAACCTAAATTCGATCCTAATGATGTTTGGGTTGCAGATTCTGCTGATTTAATTGGTGAAGTAATATTACATCCTAATGTATCAGTTTGGTTTAATGTCACCATTCGTGGAGATAACGATGCAATTACTATCGGTCAGGGTACAAATATTCAAGATAACTCAGTCCTGCATACAGATGAAGGTTTAAAAGTTGATATTGGTGAAAATGTTACAGTCGGCCATAAAGTTATAATTCATGGCGCATCAATTGGATCAAATACAATTGTTGGCATGGGAAGTGTAATAATGAATCAAGCCAAAGTAGGGAAGAATTCGATTATTGGGGCAAATTCACTTATTACTGAAAGAAAAGAATTTCCAGATAATTCATTAATTATGGGCTCACCAGCTAAAGTAGTTAGAGAGTTATCAAAAGAAGAAATTCAAATGCTTGAACTTAGTGCTAATCATTATTCAGATAAAGCGAAGATCTACATGGAGAATCTAAAAAATGAAACTATCTGAAATAAGAAAAAGTTTTTTAGATTTTTTTTCAGAAAATAATCATGAAATAGTTGATTCATCGAACCTTGTGCCAACAGGCGATGATAGCATTTTGTTTACAAATGCTGGTATGGTTCAGTTCAAAGATGTCTTTCTTGGTTTAGAAAAAAGAAAAAGTAGTGCTACTACCTCTCAGAAATGTTTGAGAGTTGGTGGAAAGCACAATGATCTTGAAAATGTAGGTTTTACAACAAGGCATCAAACTTATTTTGAAATGCTAGGAAACTTTAGTTTTGGTGATTATTTCAAAGAAGATGCTATTAAATTTGCTTGGGAGTATCTGACAGTAAATCTTAAGATTCCAAAAGAAAAATTAATTATTACAGTTCACGAAACTGATGAGGAATCAGAAAAGATTTGGTTAGAAGTCATTGGTATCGAGCAAAGCAAGATTTTTCGTCTTGGAGATGAGGACAATTTTTGGTCAATGGGTGATACAGGTCCTTGTGGTCCTTGTTCAGAAATCTTTTTTGATTATGGTGACAGTTACTCAGGCAATCTTCCTGACAAAGGAGATACTGGCGATAGATACGTAGAAATATGGAATCTTGTATTCATGGAATTCAATCGAGATTCAAGTGGTAAGTTAAGCTCGCTTCCAAACAAATGTGTTGATACTGGTATGGGTCTTGAACGAATTTGTTCTGTATTGCAAAACGTGGGTTCAAATTTTGAGATTGATGTATTTAAAAGTCTAAAAAATTCTATCAAAGACAAATTTTCTGAGCCTAATGATCAGTCTTTAAACGTTGTTGCAGATCATCTTAGAGCTGCATTTTTCCTGATAGCAGAAGATGTGCTTCCAACAAATGAGGGGCGTGGGTATGTCTTGAGAAGGATAATTAGAAGAGCTGTTAGACATGGTTATAAAATGGGTATCAGGGAACCATTTTTGTGTAACTGCCTTAGTGAGCTCGACTCTGCTATAGGCAAAGATTTTTCTGACGAATTTAAAAGAATTGATTTTGTGCATAAAATCCTGCGAGATGAAGAAACTCTTTTTTTTAAAACTCTCTCATCAGGAATGAAAATCTTTGAAAAAATTATCCAAAAAAACTCAAAAGAAATACCAGGTGATATCGCTTTTAAGCTTCACGATACTTATGGTTTTCCTATTGATCTAACACGCTCGATGGCTGAAGAACAAGGATTAAAAGTAGATGAAAATAATTTTTCAAAACTTATGGCTAAACAAAAGTCGGGTTCAAAGGATAGTACGATGTTCAATGCAAAAGATATCGTCTTAGATCCCACTATTAAATCGAAGTTTGTTGGTTACAAAGAAGAAATCTGTACATCAAACATTATTGCTTTATTCGATATAGAGGGTAATAAAGTTGATAGTTTAGATTCACATGGTTTCGGAATTTTTTCTGAAACACCTTTTTATGCAGAGTCAGGTGGACAAGTTTCTGATATTGGATCAATTTTAAATGATGATACTGAAATGAAGGTTATTGATTGCAAGAAAATAGGAAGCATTCATTTGCATGAAATAATTATTGAAAAAGGTTCTTGTAATCTTGGCCAATCTTTTAAATTAATAATAGATAAAGTACGAAGAGAAAAAATTAATTGTAATCATTCCGCAACCCATCTTATGCATTCAGCTCTAAGAGCAATACTTGGTGAAAGTGTTTTTCAAAAAGGATCATTAGTAAACGACGAAAAACTAAGATTTGATTTTTCACATCCTAAAAAGTTATCTGGTGAAGAGATAAATAAAGTTGAAGCAATAGTAAATCAAGAAATTGAAAAAGCGACTAAAACTTCAACCAACTTAATGAGTTATGACGATGCAATTAAATCAGGTGCATTAGCATTTTTTGGTGATAAATATGGTGATGAAGTCAGAGTAGTAAGTATAGGTGGTGATTTTTCGGTTGAATTATGTGGTGGCACGCACGTAAAGAATACATCTGAGATAGAAGGGTTTATTATATCTAATGAAACTTCTGTATCATCAGGAGTGAGAAGAGTAGAAGCTATGACAGGATCACAATTACTTAAAAAATCAAAAGAGGCACTTAATACAATTAAGGAAATGTCAGAAATATTGAATGTCCCTCAAGAGGATCTAGTTAAGCGAGTAACAGACGTTTTAAAAGAGAATAAAACATTAAAGTCCGGCAAGAAAGCAGAAAAAAGTTTAAGTTCTGAGGAGCTTAACACAAGTGAGATTGCCACAGAACATGGTAAAGCCTTAGTAAAACTTTACAAAGACGCTTCGACAGAAATGCTTAGAAGATTCTCAGATAAATCAAAAAAAGATGTTGAGTTTTGTTTTTCCGTTTTTATATCAATTGTTGACGAGAAATTATCTTACATTATTGCAGCAAATGTTGAGAAAGGGTTTTCTGCAAAAGACATAATCAAACAAGTAAATTCATGTTTTGATGGAAGTGGGGGAGGAAGAGATGAATTCGCTCAAGGTGGAAGCCAAGAGATCTCTGAACTAGATGCTAGATTTGAAAAGCTCGTCGAATTACTAAATAAATGAAATTTGTCTTAAAGAGCTTATTCTTAGCAGTGCTTCTCAGTAGCTGTGCTAGTGGTTTACCTTTCACAGAGGAAGAATCTTTNATACAAATCGATGCACCAGCTGGTAATATTATTGGGCTCGAAGAAAANGATCACTATGCATTNAAAGGATTACCNTACGCGCAAGCACCAATAGGANATCTTAGATGGAAAGCTCCAAGAGACTTGCCACGCTTTAATGAAGTTTTTAGTGCAACTGAATTTCAAAGCAAATGTATTCAACCGAGTAGTCAAGGCTTAATTCTGAATAGAAGCATATCCACTGGAGGTGAAGACTGCTTATTTATGAATATATACGTGCCAAAAAATCAAAATGATATTAATACTAATAAATTTCCGGTCATGTTTTGGATTCACGGAGGATCAAACATTTGGGGTTCAGGCGATTTCTATGATTTTTCAAAACTTGCAGCTTCTCAACAAGTAATCGTTATTACCCTGAATTATAGATTGGGTTTGTTTGGATGGTTTGCTTCCGAACATATACGTGAGACTTCTGAAGGTTTAGATCAGTCACCAAATTTTGGTCAACTTGATCTGATAAAAGGACTTGAATGGGTTAATACTAATATCTCTGCTTTTGGTGGTGATAAGAATAATATAACAATCTTTGGTGAATCAGCAGGTGGACATAATGTCTTTGCTTTACTATCTTCTCCAATGGCAAAAGGCCTTTTCCAAAAGGCAATATCACAATCAGGTTATGTTTCATCGTACTCAATAGACTTTGCTGAGAATATTTCAGAACTTTCCTCTAAAGCAATATTTAAAGAGGACATTAAATTCATGGTTGATTCCGAAGAAATAGTAAGTTTTATGAAAGATTTAAGTGCTGAAGAAGTCTATCAGCGCTATAAAAAAACAGCTGATGATCACATCTATGCAATTACTCCAATTACTATTAGAGATGACATTGTGATACCGGAAAAAGGTATATATGAATCACTTGAAAGAATAGATGAAAGTCTTGTTGTAGTAGCTGGTACAAACAAAGACGAAATGAATTATTGGTATATAAATTCAGACTATTTTTACAATACATCTGCTTATGTCATTAAAACCTTAAACCGATCTGAAGATAATTTAAAAAGTTGGATTGAATATAGAAGTGATATCTGGAGGTATAAAGGGGCAGAGGAGCCACTTCGAAGAATGGCAAAATCAAATTCAAATCTCTACTCATATCGGTTTGACTGGGACGAACAAGCAAACTCAAATATTGCAGGTAATTACCAAGTCTTTGTTGGAGCAGCACATGGTTTGGAAATTCCATTTTTGACTGGTGATTTTGATTTGGGTCCCATCACATTTTATGTAAAACCCTTTTTATTTCCTGATGAATCAGAGGAGGGCAGGCTTGCTTTGAGTGAAAGAATGATGTCTTACTGGGCTAACGTAGCTAAATACGGTAATCCAAATGAATTCATTTCTGGTACAAAATGGGAAAAATTTACTGCAGACAATAATCAGATTCTTATATTAGATAACCCGCTTGAGAAGCCTCTCGAAATGAAAACTATGCCTGTAGTCCCAAATAAACTTCTCGACAAAATAGAAGCAGATTCTGCACTCGAAATTATGGAGAGATGTTTGATAGGCTGGATAGCAGTTAGAGATTTCAAAGAAGATAAAAGACCAAACCCACCATTTCGTTTTTGCGATAAATTTTCTCAAGAAGATTTATATAATTTACGAAATCTGTCAGAAGGCAGAGACTAAAGCCCAAATAATTTGTATCATTTACAGTCCGGAGAGGTGGCTGAGTGGTCGAAAGCGGCACCCTGCTAAGGTGTTAGACGGGTAACTGTCTCGAGGGTTCGAATCCCTCTCTCTCCGCCATTAAGGAGCAGAAATGAAAAAATTATTAGCCATATTATCTTTACCATTATTCTTGAATTCATACGGAGGTATGTGGGAACCATATCAAATGCCTAGCCTCTCAAAAGAACTAAGAGAAGCTGGATTTTACAAAAACGTCAACAGCATAAGCAATCCGTTTGAATATCCTATGAATGCCATTGTAAGCCTAGGTTATTGTTCTGCAGCTTTCATTTCACCAGAGGGTCTAATTGCAACAAATTATCATTGTGTAGAAAGAGACTTCATCCAACCTAACTCCTCAAATGATAATGACCTTTTTGAAAAAGGCTTCATTGCTAGATCAAAATCAGAAGAGCTCCAAGCAGCTCCAGGTCAAAAAATCTATGTGACATTGGAAAGTAGCGATATAACAGAGGAGATTCTTGCTGGAACAAATGACCAAACTGACAGTTTAGAAAGATTTAAAATTATCGAAAATAACAGCAAAACTATAATTAAAAATTGTGAAACATCTGATGAAATAGAATGTAGAGTAAGATCTTTCTATAGTGGTGAAACCTATAAGCTCGAAAAAGTTCTACAGCTCAGAGATATAAGATTGGTTTATGCCCCTCCTGCCCACGTGGGTGAATACGGTGGAGAAATCGATAATTGGATGTATCCGAGACATACTGGTGATTTTGCGTTAGTAAGAGCTTATGTTGGTAAAGATGGTTCCAGCAAAGTATATGCTGATGATAATGTACCTTACAGCTCTAAATCATATTTAAAAGTTTCTGCAAAAGGGGTAGAGGATGGCGATTTTGTCATGGTTCTGGGTTATCCAGGAAGAACCAACAGGCTTCTAACTTTTAACCAAAGAGAATATGACTTGAGTGAGGGCTTTCAGAATTATGTAGATTTTCTTCAGAGCAGAATAGACTTGATAGAAGAGCATACAAATGATGAAGATGGTTCAAGTCTTGTTTATAGAGGTACTAAGAGTGGAGCTGAAAACTATTTCAAAAAGATATCTGGTCAAATAGCTGGAGCAAAGAATTTTAATGTTTTAGAAAATGAGAGATCTAATTGGAATGGGTTTATGAAGTATGTTGATAATAATGCTACTGAAGAGCAGAAAAAATACCTTCAAGAACTTCTTGAAATTATTGATAAAGACATTGCTACAACCGAGTCCAATAGGTATTTTGGCGGCTCTACATTAATTCAATTTTCTTATGGTCTAATTCGAAATGCTGAAGAGAGAAATAAACCTGATGCTGAAAGAAAATCAGGCTTTCAAGATAGAGATCAAGAAAGTATTCAAAACAGAATTAAATATTTAAACAATGCTTTTAATGCACGTGTTGATAGAGAATTATTTTTGGCGAACCTTGAGGAATACAAAAAATTTGATTCTGAGCTTCGAAGACCAATGTATAGCGATGCTCTGGTTCTCGATAGTGATAGAGATGAAATGCTGGAGAAAGTTGATGAAATATATTCAACTTCCTACTCAACACCAGAAATGCTATTGAAACTTTATGATATGAGTTTTGATGAAATTATGATGCTAGAAGATCCTCTTATTGATTTCTTAAAAAAGGTGTATGACGAAAACCTTACTTATGAAGAAAAGAGTGAAAAAAGTTCAGCCCGCAAACAATTATTAAGATCAAAATTTATAAAATTGCTCAGGTCATATTATAAATCTATAGATAAGCAAATTTATGCTGATGCAAATTCAACCTTGAGAGTTACATTTGGAAATGTATCAGGCATATCGCTTCAAGATGCTGTCTATTACAAGCCGTTCACTTCTTTAGAAGGTATAGTCAAAAAAAATACTGGGGTAGAGCCTTTTAATATTTCGTCGGAATTAGAAGATTTAATTAACTCCAAAGACTATGGTGGTTATGCAAGTAAAAAACTAGGTTCTGTACCAGTGAACTTTCTTTCCGATTTAGATATTACGAATGGCAATTCTGGTTCTGCAACAATTAATAAAAACTTTGAGCTTGTTGGTCTAGCTTTTGATGGTATGTTGGAAACAATTATTTCTGATTATAGTTTTGTACCTCAAGCTAGAACAATTTCAGTAGATTCCAGGTATCTTCTCTGGACTTTAGATAAAGTAGAAAATGCCGACAACTTATTAGATGAAATTGAAATAGTTAAGTAACTTGCATGATTAAAAATTATTTTTTTCTATTTTTAGCTCTGCTTCTTATTTCTTGCACCCAAGTAAAAGAGAATCAAAATAAAGATCAGCTTCTGTATATTTGGATGCACGACATTGGTTTCGATGGCCCCAATTTTCTTTCAGTTGTTGATGCAAATGCTGATTCTGAAAATTATGGTAGGCTCATTGATACGGTACCTGTTTACGATACTGTAGGCATGGCTCATCATACACCACTATTTTTGCCTTCTTCAGGACTGATATATGCAAATGATTTTCATAATAGCCATACTTACGTATACGATACTTCAGACCCATTAAAACCCAAACTCACTAATAGTTTTG